>DATJRL010000469.1:0-26531 GCA_035504785.1 Caulobacteraceae bacterium | reverse complement strand
TCGAGGTCCGCGTGGTCATCGTCACCACCTGGGAGGCGGAGGCCGGCGGCAAGGACTTGGCCGGCGAGCTGCACGCCTGGCGCACCGAATGGCCCCTGACGCAACAGCTGCCGTTCCCGGTCGGCGTGCATCCGCTGCTCTACGACCCGAGGCGCCATGTGCTGGCCATCCTCACCGGCCAGGCCACGGCGCGGGCGGCGGCTTCGATCGTCGCGCTCGGCCTCGATCCGCGGTTCGACCTTCGCCACGCCTATTGGCTCGTCGCCGGCACGGCCGGCGTCGACCCGAGAGCCGCTTCGGTCGGCTCGGCGGCCTGGTCGCGCTGGGTGGTCGACGGCGACCTCGCCCAGGAGATCGACCCCCGCGACGCCCCGGCCGATTGGCCCATAGGCATCGTCCCCTACGGCCGCACCAGCCCTTACCAGGCGCCGCCGCCGCCCGGCCAGTCCGCGACCGCCGACGTGGTCTTCGCGCTCAACCCTGGCCTCGTCGCCTGGGCGTTCGCCCGGACCCGCGACACCGCGCTGCCCGACGACGCCCTGCTGCAGCACATGCGCGGGCCCTATGCCGGCGCGGGCGCGCGGCCGCCGTTCGTGCTCGAGGGCGATGGCCTGATATCGGCCCGCTTCTGGTACGGGGAGCATCTCAACGCCTGGGCGGAGCGTTGGGTGGATTACTGGACCGGCGGCAAGGGCGTCTTCGCCATGTCCGACGAGGAGGACAGCGGCATTCTCGAGGGCGTGAAGTTCCTCGACCGCGCGGGCCGAGCGCGGCTCGACCGGGTGCTGGTGCTGCGCGCCGGCAGCGACTACACCGTCGGCCCGCCGGGCGCGACCGCTGCCCAGTTCATGGCCGAGGAGATGCGGGAGGACTTTCCGGCGACCCTGGATGCGCTGAGCACGCTCTACGCCGTCGGCGCGCCGGTCGTCCGCTACCTTGCCGACCACTGGGCCGAGACCCGCGACACGGTTCCGAGCGCGCCCGCGCCCAGTCCGTCGCCATGAACATCCGCGAGCGCGTCGACCTCGCCATCGACGACAATCGCCGCGCGCCCTGCTTCTGGATCCCGTCGGAACACTGGCGCGCGTTCTGCGAGGCGCTCGGCCGCGAACCCAACCGCATCGGCGTCATCGTCTACCGGGGCAAGACCCTCCGCGAGGGCGAGCCCTACTCCGAGATCACAACCCGACGCCCGGACGGCGACTAGCTCCGCCACGCCGAGAGCACGGCGTCCGTGCTCACGATCAGCGCGCAGCTTGCCCGCAGCGCCCGCAAAGTCGCCCAATGGGCGTCGGCCGAGTAGCTGTCGGTAGCATCGGAGACCACGAAAACGTTGAAGTCGCGGTGGAACGCGTCTCGGCAGGTGGCGTCGACGCAGCAGTGGGTGGCGAACCCGACCACGACCAGGGCATCAATGCCGCGAGACCGCAAGTCCGCCTCCAGCGACGTTCCGTGGAAGGCGTTGTAGAGGCGTTTCTCGACCTCGATGTCGCCCGGCCGGGGCGCGACCCGATGATAGCCGGCGCCCGGCTCGCCGGAGCGGCAGAGGGCCAGCGCCTGGCCTGGCTCGCCCTTGCGGGCATGCAGCAATTTCAAAGCCTTGGAGTCGCTATCTGGCGTCGTGACGACGCGGGCGAAGGCGACTGTCGCTCTCGCCCCGCGCGCCGCCGCGACGAGCGCCTCGATCTTGTCCAGCGCGGGCGCGACGCCGCTCATATCCGCGCCGGCGCGCGCCATCGCGCCCTGCGGACCGGCGAAATCCTCCTGGACATCGATGACGAGGAGCGCGCATTGCGCGGGCTCGATCATCTCGGCCAGCGCGGCGGGTTCGACGTGCGGGACCGGGGTCATCGGCCGAGCGTACCGAAGCGCGCCCGGCGCTTGAAGGGAGATGTGATGAAGCCCACGGACATCACCGTCACGCCGCTGACCCCGCGGATCGGGGCGGAGATCGGCGGCGTCGACTTGGCGCGTCCGCTGAGCCAGGCGCGGATCGAGCGGCTGAAGCAGGCGCTGGCCGACCACCTGGTGCTGTTCTTCCGCGATCAGATCATCGACCACGAGGCCCACAAGCGCTTCGGCCGCGCGTTCGGCCCGCTGGCGATCCATTCCGCGGTGGCGGGCCTGCCCGACCACCCCGAGATCGTCGCCATCCATGCCGACGCCGAATCCAAGTTCGTGGCCGGCGAGGACTGGCACTCGGACCTCACCTGCGACGCCGAGCCGCCGCTGGGTTCGATCCTTCACCTGCACACCGTGCCGCCCTACGGCGGCGACACGCTGTTTTCCAGCATGTACGCCGCCTACGACGCCTTGTCGGACCGGATGAAGGACTATCTGGAGGGCCTGACCGCGGTGCATGACGCCGACCACGTCTACCGGCCGCTCTTCCCGGATCTCGACCGCAAATACCCCAGTTCGGTCCATCCCGTGATCCGCACCCACCCGGTCACCGGCCGCAAGCTGATCTTCGTCAACTCGTCGTACGTCACGCGCATCGTGGAGCTTCCGGACGACGAGAGCGCGGCGGTGTTGAGGTTCCTCTACGAGCACATCAAGAACCCGAACTTCCAGGTCCGCTTCCGCTGGACCCCCAACGCCATCGCCTTCTGGGACAACCGCTGCACCCAGCATCTGGCGACCTGGGACTACTTTCCGCAGACCCGGTCCGGCTATCGCGTCACCGTAGCCGGCGACCGGCCTTTCTGAGGACCCGCAGGCCCTGAGCGACCAGGCGACCCGGAACGACCTGTCGACCCCGACCGACGAGAGGCCCACCTCGCCGGAAGCGATGAAAGCGTGGCGTTTCTCCACTGGCGACTACCCGCGCGACCAACGCCTGCAGGCCTGGGGAGAGGTGATGACGCGCCTGCGGCTGCCGCTGGGCGAGCCGCCGCACGACGATCCGTTCCGCGGCGACGTCTCCTGCATCGTCTCGCCGCTCGGCATGGATTTCGCGGTGATGTCGTCGAGCGCCCAGACCATCTCGGGGCGCAATCCCAACCAGCCGGCCGCGGTGTGGCTGGTGGTGCTGCTGCGCGGCGAGGCGACCTTCTCCGACGGCGAGACCACCGTTCCCCTGGAGGTCGGCGACATCGCCTATGGCCCCACCGGCGAAAACGCAGCGCTGACGCTGACGTCGCCGTTTCGGTTGCTGTTCATCAGCGCGCCCCGTGTCGCCCTCGACCACCGGTTGATCGCGCCGCTGTCGCTGAAGGTCGGGCGGCTCTCCGGCGAGAGCGGGGTGGGTCACGTGTTCTCCGGCCTGCTGCGCGCCACCGCCGACGCGCTGGACGAGCTGACCTCCGAGCAGCTGCGGCCCGTGGAGCTGGCGCTGACCGAGTTCCTCGTCGCCAACCTCGCCGCGGAGGGCTCTCCGGCGTCCCGCGGGGGCGCGGAAGGCGCGCGGGCGGCCCACCTGCACCGGGTCTGTCAGACCATCGAGACCATGCTCTCCGACCCTGATCTCACCCTCGACCAGGTCGCCACGGCCGACGGCGTCGCGCCGCGCTCGCTGCAGAAGCTCTTCGCGGCCGCCGGCCAGAACTTCTCCACCTACCTGCGCACCCGCCGCCTCGAGCGCTGCCGGCTCGACCTCACCAGCCCGATGTTCGCCAGCCTTTCGATCTCGGAAATCTGCTTCCGCTGGGGCTTCAACGGCTCCGCCCACTTCAGCCGCGCCTTCAAGGACCAGTACGGCGTCTCCCCGCGCGACTACCGCAAGGCGCCGCACCGGTAAGACGCCTGCCTCCCCCGCAGTGGCCCCTACGAGCCAGGAGAATCGGTTGACAGCTGCTAGTCCACATGTAGGTATTTCTGTCAACGAACTGGTATTCCGTTGAGCGAAACAACTTGTTGGCCTTGCGCGATCCTCCCGCGGTGACCAGCCCCGACCTCGAGTCGGTGGACCTGGTGCTGCGGCTGCTCGAGCACCTCGCCGCGCAGCGCGGACCGCGCGGGGTCAGCGAGGTCGCCCGCGAACTGTGCATCTCCAAGCCTCGGGCGCATCGACACCTGCGCGCGCTCGTCCAGCGCGGCTACGCCCGCCAGGACCCGCGCACCGACGGCTACGAGATCGGCGTGCGCGTGCTGGCGCTGGGCGAAGCGGTGCGCGACCGCTTCGACGTCGCCAGCGCCGTGCGGCCGGTGATGGGGCCGCTGAGCGAGGCGACCGGCCTGGCGGTCACCGCCTCGGCGCTGGTCGAGGGCGCGGTGACCGTGCTGGAGATGCTGCAGGGCAAGACCCTCATCGAGTTCGGCATCCGGCCCGGTTCGCGGCTCGACTTCCATGCCTCCGCCCACGGCCTGATCGCGCTGGCCTTCGGTCCGCCGAGTCTGATCGAGGAGGTGCTGGCTGCGCCCCTCACCGCCTGGACCGCGTACACGCTGACCGATCCCGCCGCCGTCCGCGCCCACGTCGCGGCCGTGCGCCGGCAAGGCTGGGCCACGGCGGTCGACGCGGTGCAGATCGGGGTCAACGCGCTCGCCGCGCCGGTGTTCGACCATCGGGGCGACTGGCGCGGCGCGGTGGCGCTGGTCGGCGCCACCCAGTTCATTCCCGAAGTTCCGTCCGAGACCCAGATCGCCGAGGTGACCGCCGCTGCGCGCGCCGCCTCGCGGCGGCTCGGCTGGGAGGGTTAGTCCATGTCCTATTCGCTGGCCGTCGACATCGGCGGCACCTTCACCGACGCCGTGTTGCGAAGCTCGAACGGGTCGCTGGTGGTCGACAAGACCCTCACCACCCATCACAACCTGCTGGAAGGCTTCTTCCGCAGCGTGGACCTGACGCTGGCCAAGGCGGGCGTCAGCGCGGACGCCATCGATGGCGTCGTGGTGCACGCGACGACGGTGGTCACCAACGCCCTCATCGAGCGCAAGGGCGAGCCGACGGCGCTGATCACCACCAAGGGCTTTCGCGACGTCCTGCCGATCCGCAACGAGCACCGCTACGAGATGTACGATCCGCAGATCGAGTTCGCCGAACCGCTGATCCCGCGCCACCTCACCTTCGAGGTCGACGAGCGGGTGCTGGCCGACGGGCAGGTGCTGCGGTCGGTCGACATCGCGGAGGTCGAGGCGCTAGCAGCCAGGCTGAAGGCGGCGGGCGTCGCTTCGGTGGCGATCTGCCTGATCAACGCCTTCCGCAACGGCGCGAACGAGCAGGCCATCGCCGAGGTGCTGCGGGCCAAGGCGCCGGAGATCTACCTGTCGCTCTCCTCGACCGTGGCTCCGCAGATCCGCGAGTATCCCCGCGCCTCGACCACGGCGATCAACGCCTACACCACCCCGATCACCGAGCCCTATCTGCGCGGCCTGTCGGCGGGTCTCGAGCAAGCCAAGGCGCCCAACCGGCCGCTGATCATGCTCTCCAGCGGCGGCGTGATCGGCGCCGAGGTCGCCGGCCGCAATCCGGTGCGGATGATCGAGAGCGGACCGGCGGCCGGCGCGCTCGCCGCGGCGTTCTTCGCCGAGCGGCTGGGCCTGGACCGGCTGCTGTCGTTCGATATGGGCGGCACCACCGCCAAGGCGTGCCTGATCGAGGGCAAGAAGCCGCTGGTGACCGGCACGCTGGAAGTCGATCGCAAGTATCGGTTCTGCGAAGGCAGCGGCATGCCGCTGACCATCCCCTCCATCGACATGATCGAGATCGGCGCCGGCGGCGGCAGCATCGCCTACGTCGACGACCTCGGCCTGCTGAAGGTCGGGCCGCAGAGCGCCGGCTCGCAACCCGGTCCGGCGTGCTACGGCCGCGGCGGGACCAGCCCCACGGTCACCGACGCCGACCTGGTGCTGGGCCTGCTCGACGCCAGCAGCTTCCTCGGCGGCGACATGCCCCTCGACAAGCCGGCGGCCGAGGCGGCGATCGATCGGCTCGCGGCCGCGCTAAACGTCAGCCGCGCCCAGACCGCCGGCGGCATCTATCGCATCGTCGCCGAGGCGATGGCCGGGGCCGCGCGCGCTCACGCCACCGACCGCGGCGTCGATCACCGCGGCCTGCCGCTGCTCGCCTTCGGCGGCGCAGGCCCTGTGCACGCCTGCGCCGTCGGCGAGCTGCTGCAGAGCGCGGCGGTGATCTTCCCGCCTCAGGCCAGCGTGCTCTCCGCGTTCGGGGCCCTGGTGACGCCCGTGCGGCTCGATCTGGTGAGGAGCGCGCTGAGCCAGCTGGGCCGCCTCGACTGGCCCGAGGTGCATCGCCTTGTCGGCGAGATGAAGGCCGAAGCCGCCGAGGCGCTGGGCGAGGCGGGCGTAGCGACGGCGGACATGCGGCTCGGCCTCGGCGCCGACCTGCGCTACGCCGGCCAGCAGAACGAAGTCAGCGTCGCGTTCGACGGCGACCCGATCTCCACCCACGACGCCGAGGAGATCCGGCGGACGTTCGAGAGCGCCTACCTGGCGCAATACGGGGTCAACCCCTCCCACGTGCCGGTGGAGGTGGTGAGCTGGCGCCTGACGGCTCAGGGCCCGGAAGAGAGCATCGCCAGCGCCCAGACCCGCGAAGGTCCGCCGAGCCAGCCCAAGCGCGAGATCGAAATCCCGCTCTGGGCGGCCGCCGGCCCGGCCAAGGTTTACGACCGCGCCAGCCTCACGCGCGGCCAGACCGTGCTCGGCCCGGCGCTGGTGGAGGAGCGCGAGACCACCATCGTGCTGCCGCCGGCCTGGCGTGCGGTGGTGGATGGCGGCGGCTGCATCATCGCCACCCGCACCGAGGAAGGGAAGGCCTGACCATGGACGGCATCGAACTCGAGATCCTGTGGTCCAACCTGATCGGCATCGTCAGCGAGCAGGCCAAGGCGCTGCAGCGCATCGCCTTTTCGCCGATCGTGCGCGAGGCGGGCGACCTGGCCAGCGGTCTCTTCGACGCGCGCGGACGCATGGTCGCCCAGGCCAACACCGGCACGCCGGGCCACATCAACTCGCTGGCCGCGGCCGGCCAGACGCTGGCCAACCTGTTCCACAACCAGCTGGCTCCCGGCGACATCGTCATCACCAACGACCCGTGGATGTCCGCCGGCCACTTCTTCGACATCACCGTGCTGTGCCCGATCTTCTGGGACGAGCGGCTGATCGGCTACATCGGCTCGACCATCCACCACACCGACATCGGCGGCTACGGCATCGGCGCTGGAGCGCGGGACATCCACGAGGAAGGGCTCTGGATCCCGCCGCTGAAGTTCTACGAGGCCGGCGCCCCCAACGCGACCCTGCACGACATCATCCGCTCGAACGTGCGCACCCCCGACCACGTGTTCGGCGACCTCTCGGCCCAGGTGTCCAGCGGCCGGGCCGGCGGCGAGCGGCTGATCGCGCTCTGCAAGCGCCAGGGCCTCGCGGACATCGAGACGCTCTCCGACGAGATCATCGATCGCTCGGAGGCCGCCACCCGCAACGCCATCCGCGCCCTGCCGGCGGGGACCTGGCATGGCGAAAGCCGCTTCGACGTCCCCGGCGGCGACGTCATCACGCTCAAGACCGCTGTGACGGTCGACAACGTCGCCGGCGAAGTGACCATCGATTTCGCGGGCAGCTCGGGTCCCAGCCCGATGGGCATCAACGTGGTGATGAACTACACCCACGCCTACTCGACCTTCGCGGTGCGCAGCTGCCTCAATCCCGAGCAGCCCAACAACGTCGGGTCCCTGTCTCCGATCAAGGTCAAGGCGCCCGAGGGTTCGATCGTCAACGCCAAGTACCCCTCGCCGGTGAACGCGCGGCATGTCGTGGGCATGTTCGTGCCGATGCCGATCCTGAAAGCCCTGCACCAGGTGATTCCCGAGCGCGTGCTCGCCGAAGGCTCCGGCGCGGTGTGGACCGTGCAGATCCAGGGCAAGCGCGAGAACGGCGAGGCGTTCACCTCCTCGATGTTCAACTACTCCGGCGGCATGGGCGCGCGGCTGACCAAGCCCGGACCCAGCGCCACCTGCTACCCGACCGGCGTCGCGGCGGTGCCGGTGGAGGTGCTGGAAGCCTCGATGCCGATCGTGTTCGACCGGCGCGAGCTGCGCCTCGGTTCCGGCGGCCAGGGCCGCTCGGTCGGCGGCGACGGGCAGATCATCGGCTTCCACATGCGCACCAACGAGCCCTGGCTGCTGAACGCGGTGCCGAGCCGGCTCGATCGCGGGCCGGAGGGCCTTGGCGGCGGCGAGCCGGGCGCCGCGGGCCGTTTCCTGGTCAACGGCAAGCCCATGTCCGAGGGCAAGAAGATGACGATGCAGCCCGGCGACGTCGTGCTCTTGGAGACTCCAGGAGGCGGTGGCTATGGCGCGGCCTAGACAAGCCCCCAACCCCGCTCTTCCCCGCGAACGCGGGGACCCAGAAGTTTATCGGAAGGCGCAGCGGCTCGCAGAAAAAGCCTAGGTCCCAGCTTCGGCGGGGAAGAGCGGAGATAGAATGGCAAAGGTGAGGAGCTGAACATGGACATCCATTCGATCGACTGGAACGCGACGCCTTGGGAGCCGGTGCGCGAGGGCGTGGAGCGCAAGGCGTTTTCCGGCGACGGCGCGACCGTGTCGCTGAACCGCCTGCAGCCGGGCCACGAACCGCGGCCGCACGACCATCCGCACGAGCAGATCGTCTACATCCTGCAGGGTCAGATCGACTTCCACATCGGCGACACCGTCACCCGCCTGGGGCCGGGCGGCCTGCTCGTGGTGCCGCCGAACGCCCGGCACTGGGGCGTCGTCGTGGGCGATGTTCCGGTGCTCAATCTCGACGTCTTCACCCCCAAGCGCGCCGAATACGCGAGCTGAGAGGGATGACCTCCTTTCCTCCGTCATGGCCGGGCGCAAGTCCCGGCCACCCATGCCTGTCCGAGTGCAGTGGCGCCCGGGTCTCCGCCCCGAACATCGTGGACTCGTGGGCATGGGTCGCCGGGACAAGCCCGGCGATGACGGACTGGCTGGCCGCTGAACAGAGCGAGGAAACAAGGAACACATGACAACGCCCAACACCCTGATCTTCGTCGACCTGGCGTCAGACGACCCCGCCGCGGCGGGCAAGTTCTACAACGAGGTTTTCGGCTGGCGCGACGACGAGCGCCCGCGCGGCGTCTTCCACCGCATGGTGCCGGGCGGCAACTTCCTCAATCCGGACGGCTCCGAGAGCGAGATCGGCAACCTGCACCTCGGCATCTTCAAGGCCGCCAACGCCCGCCCGCACCCCAACCCCGACGGCGTCGAGCCGCGCGTCCTGGCCGACGGCGGCCGCAAGGCGCGGGTCTGGATCCTGGTGGGCGACGGCCAGTCCCACGAGGACATCCTGAAGCGGGCGACGGACCGCGGCGCGACGATCCTCTGGAAGGATCACTACTGGAAGGAATTCAACGGCTTCAACCACGCCTTCCGCGACCCTTGGGGCAACGAGATCGTGCTCTGGGTGAAGGGCGGGGCCGACCCGCAAATTCCCGCCAACTATACCCGCGAGTAGCCCGCCGTTGGACCCAGCCCCCGCCACCAGCCGCTGGCTCGCGTTCGCCTCGCTGAGCGTGATCTATTTCGTGATCTCGGCGGGGGCGTTCTCGTCGCTGGGCGTGGCCCTGCCGGCGATGGTGACGGAGCTGAAGTGGACCTGGGAAGAGGCGGGCTGGGGATACACCCTGCTCGGCGTCGCCTGCGGGCTGGGCAGCGTGCTGCCGGCCATGCTGATCCGCCGCATCGGCGTCAGGGGGACCATGGCCATCGGCATGGCGACGATGATGGCCGGTTTCACCACCATGGCCACGACCCAGACGGTGTGGGGCTACCTCGCCGCCACCTGCCTGATCGGCGCCGCCTTCTCGCTCGTATCCACGGTGCCGGGCAGCCACGTGCTGACCGAGGTGTTCAAGAACCGCTCCACCGCGCTCGGCGCCTATTTCGCCATCGGCACCCTGGGCGGCGTCGCCGGCCCGCAGATCTACGTCGCGGTGGAGAGGCTCACCGGCGGCTGGCGTCCCTACTGGTGGAGCTACGTCGCGATGTCCCTGGCCGCGGGGCTCTTCGCCATCGCCACGACGCCGCGACGCCGTGACGAAACCGCCCACATCACCCAGGTTCCCGAGCAGGTCGGCCCCGGCGAGATGATCGAGGGGCTGCACGACTGGACCGTGCGCCGGGCGCTGCGGACGCCGCAGTTCTACGTGATCCTCGGCGTCTACACGACCTACCTGCTGATCAACACGACCGCGCACGCCTTCGCGCCGCAGCACCTGATCGAGCATCACGTCTCCAAGGCGGACGCCGCCACCATGCTCAGCCTGGAAGCGGCCATCGGCGTCATGGTGTCGCTGTTCGGCGGCTGGCTCGGCGAGCGGGTCCCGACCAAGGTGCTGATGCTGGTCTGCATGGGCTGCGTCGCCGTCGGACAGTTCGCCTTGGCGGAGGCGCGCGGATGGGGCCTGATGAGCGTCTTCGCCGTCGGCGTCGGCATCGGCTACGGGCTTTCCTTCACGCCGCCGACGGTGATGCTGCTCAAGTACTTCGGCAAGCGCGCCAACCTCGAGCTGTTCTCGATCATGTGCCTGCTGTCGACGATGGCAGCCGCCGGTCCGGCGATCGGCGGCAAGGCCCACGACCTCACCGGCAGCTTCGAGGGACTGTTCCTGGCCTGCGGCGTCGTGACGGTGGCGATGTTCGTCGCGGCGCTGTTCCTGAAGCCGCCGATCCTCACGAAGTCTCCCGCGCCCGCGCCGGTCGGAGCGGCCGCCGAATGAACCAGCCGACGCCACCCATCGCCGCCGACCTGCTGGTCGCGGGCGCCACGGTGATCACCATGGACGCCGGCCGCCGGGTCATTTCCGACGGCGCCCTCGCGATCGCCGGCGACCGCATCGCCGCGGTCGGCAAGCGCGCCGAGCTCGAGCGCACCGTCCGCGCCAAGCGAAGCATCGACGGGCGCCGGTTCGTGGTCACGCCCGGCTTCGTGGACGCGCACATTCACATCACCGCCGATCCGATCACCCGCGGCTTCGCGCGGGGCGGGCCGGACGACAGCTGGTCCGACAGGCTGATGCGCTGGGTGATCCCGATCTTCCGCACGCAGACGCCGCGGGACGAGGCGGTGGCCGCCCAGTGCGCGGCGCTGGCCATGCTGCGCTACGGCACGACCTGCTTCGTGGAGGCCGGCACCGTCAGCCACCTCGACGCGGTGATGGAGGCGCTGGCGCCGACCGGCATTCGCGGCCGCGTCGGCGAGTGGGTCGAGGGCCGCGCCTACGGCGACGCCGACCAGGCCAAGGCTTCGGCCGACGCGATCGCCATCCTGGAATCCGAGATCGCCCGCTATCCGGACGATGGCGAGGCGTTGCTGGCGGCCTGGCCGGTGCTGGTGGGCCATTCCACCAATTCCGACGACGTCTGGCGCGCGGCCAAGGCGCTGGCCGACGAGCATGGCGTCGTCGTCACCGCCCACATGAGCCCCCGCGCCGGCGATCCCGAGTGGTTCCTGGCGACCTACGACCGACGCCCCGTGGAGCACCTGGCCGACATCGGGGTGCTGGGCGACAACCTCGCCCTCACCCACCTGGCCGACGTCGACATGAGCGAGGTCGACCTGCTCGCCAGCTCCGGGACTCACGCCATCCACTGCGCCCACGCCGCCTTCCAGGGCGGCTTCGGCCTGGCGCAGATCGGACTCTATCCGGAGATGATCGAAGCCGGCGTCAACGTGATGCTGGGCACCGACGGGGTCGCGGCCGACATTCTCTCGTCGGCGCGCCTGATGGGCAGCGTGTTCCGAGACGCGCGCCGCGACCAGCATCTCTTCCCGCCCAGCCTGATGCTGGAGATGGCGACCGTGAACGGCGCGAAGGGGCTCGGCCTCTCCGATCGCCTGGGCTCGCTGGAGGTCGGCAAGAAGGCGGATTTCGTGCTGCACGACACCGATCTCACCGAGTGGGGGCCGATCTTCGACGCCCCGGCGCAGCTGGCGCTCAGCGCGCCGCCAAGCGGCGTTCACAGCGTGTGGGTGGACGGGACGCAGCTGCTGGACGCGGGGCGCTCGACGCGGTTCGACGAGGAGAAGCTGCTGGCGGACGCGCGCCAGGCGGGCCTGGCCCTGATCGCCCGCACGGGGCTGCCGGCCCACACCACCTGGCCCGTGGTCTGAGCCGCCGATGCCGGGACAAACCACGACTGCGCCGCCAACGACCGGTCCCACCGCGTCCGAGTGGCGTCACGCGATGGGGTGCTTCCCCTCGGGCGTGACCATCGTCACCACCTGGGACGGCGCGGAACCCGTCGGCTCGACCATCAACGCCTTCTGCTCGGTATCCCTCGAGCCGCCGCTGCTGCTCATCTGCCTGGACCTGAAAAACCCGATCAGGGCCGCCTTCGAGACGTCGCGGGTCTTCGGGGTCAACATCCTGCCGGAGGACGGCGGCCCGATCGCCCGCCGCTTCGCGCGCGAGCCGCTGACCGATCGCTTCGCCGAGTTCGCCCATCGCCATGCGCCGGGCGGCGCCCCGCAGCTGGACGACGCCCCGGTGTTCATCGACTGCGCCGTGCAGGACATCCACACCGCCGGCGACCACCTGATCGCCGTCGGACGCGGCGTGCGGATCGAAGAGAAGTCCGACGCGGCGCCGCTGCTCTACCATCGAGGCAAGTTTTCCAAACTGATCCCGCCGGCATGAGGGAACCTGGCGGCAAGTGTTCGTTCGCCTATGGGCAAGTCCGGGCCCGGAGGTGCGTGCTAGGTTGGTCGGACGCGTCGCTATCGGGGGCCACTGCGCGCGGACAGGGGAAGTCTCGATGGGAACTGAAACCAGTCACTCCGTCGGGCCGAAGCGGTCGGTTTGGACCCACATCGCCCTCGCCGTGAAGGACATCGACGCCTCCATCGCCTGGTACGAACGCTTCACCCATCTGACGCTGCTGGCCCGCGGCGAGGACAAGGACGGCAAGAACGCGTGGCTCGGCGACGCGTCGCAACCCGATTCGCCGTTCGTGCTGGTGCTCGGCCAATTCTACGAGGGGCACGATCCCTTCGCGCCGGCGCCGCACCATCCGATGGGCCCCTTCGCGCACATCGGGATCGAGCTGCCGACAAAGCAGGCGGTCGACGACCGGGCCGCGGCGGGCAAGGCGGCCGGCTGCCTCGCCTTCGGGCCGCTGCAGATGCCCAAACAGATCGGCTACATCTGCTTCCTCAAGGATCCCGACGGCAACACCATCGAGTTCTCCTTCGACCAGGGTGTCTACGAGAAGGCGCGCGAAGTCTGGGGCAAGGCCAAGGCCCCAGCCTGACAGTCGAAGACCGCCTCGGACAGGTATCCGCCCCGGCGTGAGCCGTCGCACGAAGTCTAATCTACCGCGCTCTAAATTGAGGTCGCGATACTCGAAGTCATTGAGACTTACGTGAGCGTCGGGTCTCGCACCGTCTGCAATCCCTGGGCGAGAAGATGCTTGCAAGAATGACACAGTTCGGCGGCTGACGTCCGAACGGTGCTGCTTATTATTTGACAATCTGGTGACATCCGCGACTAACTTATGAGCGGAACATGGATTGAAGCAACGTTTGCGCCGCGCCGGCCATTGCGAGCTACCGCTCCGGCGGCCAGGTGTGGGATTGGCAAGTCAACGGAAAGCGAATTTCCGGTTTTCTAAGAGGGGGTCATGACTCGACTGTCCACGCGCCTGAGGCGCCAATTGATCGTCACCAGCTGCCTGTCGGCGGCCGCAATCGCCATCCCGCTGGCGGCCCATGCCGACGACGTGACGGCCTCGACCGACGCCTCGGCCAGCGCCGCGGCGGATTCGAGCACGGTCGGCGAGATCGTCGTCACGGCCGAGCGTCGCGAGGTGAACATCCAGAGCGCGCCGCTCGCCATCACCGCGGTGGGCGCCAAGCAGCTCGACCAGTCGTTCGTCACCAACGTGACGGGTCTGAACGGGACCATCCCCAGCCTCGAGGTCACCAAGGCCTCCGGCTTCGAGAACCTGGTCACCATCCGCGGCGTCGGCTCCGAGACGCCGGAGAACTCGCTGACCACGACGCCCGGCGTCTCCGAATTCGTGGATGGCGTCTACATCGCCAACACCATCTCGCTCGACCAGACCCTGTTCGACATCGCCGACATCGAAGTGCTGCGCGGCCCGCAGGGCGCCCTCTACGGCGAGAGCTCGATCGGCGGCGCGATCATCCTCAACACCCAGCAGCCGAAGCTGAACGCCTTCGACGCCTCCGGCGACTTCAGCGCCGGCACCTACGATCTCTACCGCGAGCGCGCCGAGATCAACGTGCCGGTGGGCGACGACTTCGCCGTGCGCGTGTCGGCGCAGAGATTCGACCACGAAGGCTTCACGACCGACGCACTCATCCCAGGCTTCCGCCTCGACGACGCCCACGACTGGAGCGTCAAGGGCGCGGCCCTGTGGAAGCCCAACGACCACTTCTCGGCGACGTTCACGGCCCAGTTCTATCAGTCGGACCAGAACGGCGACGCGCAGAAGAACATCAACGATCCGTCGCCCAATCCGCGGGTCGTCTACCAGGACTTTCCGGCGCACTTCGCGCTGCAGAACGATTTGTTCCACCTCAATCTAGAATACGACGGCGACGGCTTCATCGTGAAGTCGGTGACCGGCTACCAGTACTTGGCCCATGTGCAGCGCGAGGACTCGTCGCGCAGCGCCTTCTCGCTGATCGGCGAGTACGACGACGTCGCCGCCTGGAACACCACCGTGTTCAACATCACCCAGGAACTCGACGTGATGTCGCCGTCCAGCTCGAAGGTGCAGTGGGACGTTGGCGGCTTCTACATGAACCAGAAGAGCCACCAGTTCGTGGCCGAGTTCGAATGCACCCAGCCTGGGAGTTACACCTGCTCAGCGCCGACACCGGCGCAGCTGACCATCGGCCCGAACATCGAGACCGACCCTCCCGAGGGCCTCGCCTACGGCAACGACTCGCACGCCGTTCACTGGACTTGGGCTGTGTTCGGTCAGGTGACCTATCCGATCACGGACCAGTTCCACGTCACCGGCGGCGTCCGCTACAACTACGACTTCGACGCCGACCCGAGCTACAACTTCGGCTATCCTTATGGCTCAAGCCCAAGCCACAGCTACCCCGACAACAAGGCGTCCACGAGCGAGCCCACGGGTCGGATCGAGGGTGACTACGACCTGACGCAGGCGAACATGATCTACGCCAGCGTTGCCCGGGGCTATAAGCCAGGCGGCGCCAACGGCGACAACGGTCAGTTCCTGGTGCCGTTGACGTTCAAGCCGGAAACGAACACCGCGTTCGAAATCGGGTCGAAGAACTTGTTCCTGGACAAGACGCTGCGCTTCAATGTCAGCGCCTTCTACTACATTCACAATGACTTCCAGTACATCGAGACCGATCCGGTTCCGTTCGAAGGCGGCATTTCCAATATCCCGCGAGTCGATGACTATGGCGCCGAATTCGAGGGCAACTACACGGGCGTCGATGGCCATCTGCACATTGACGGCAGCTTGGCGCTGGAGCGTGGCACGGTGGTCGGCGACTACAAGACCATCGACTCGACCATCGCCAACGAACTCGAAGGACCGAACTTCAGTGGTCTGAACGAAGAGAACTTCACCACCTTCACGTTTGGTCCGTGCGCCTTCTCCGGCGCCTACTACAACCCGGCATGCTGGCAGCAGGTTGCGGCGGCGGCGGTTAATGTCAAAGGCAACCAGCCGCCGGACATGCCCAACGTTTCTGGCTCGATCGCGTTGTCGTATCGGTTCGACACCTCGATCGGCGCGTTCACCCCGCGCGTGCAGGTGGTCTACCGAGGCAGCGAGTGGGCGCGGATTTTCAACGACCCGAACCTGGACAATGTGCCGGCCTACACCGTGGTGAACCTCGGCATCGACTACGATCCGACCGACACGCACTTCCACGCCTCGCTCGTGGCGACCAACGTCGGCAACGTCGCCGGGATCGAGTCGCGTTACACCGACCCCTACGGCACCTTCATGACCAGCAACCAGTACATCCCGCCGCTGCAGGTCGTCGGCACCATCGCCTTCCGGTACTAGACAGGCCCGCGGCGCGGCGAGAGGCGCTCGGGAAATGCCACGACCTCCCCCGGCGCGCGTTGCAGACTCCCCTCCCCCTTGCGGGAAGGGGAGCATCTCGGGGCGCGCCGCCTCCACGTCGGTCGCCAGGCGGCTTGGGACCTGATGGCCTCGTTCGAGCGCCTGTCCCTCGGCGACATCGCCGCCGACGTCCGATCCGGGCGGCGGAGCGCGGTCGCAGCGGCCGAAGAATCGCTGGAGCGCGTCGCCGCCTACGAGGCGATCCAACCCGCGGTCTGGATCGAGCGCGTCCCTGCCAGCGCGGTCCTCGACGCGGCGCAGCAGGTCGACCGGCGGGTCACAGAGGGCGAGCACCTGCCGCTGGCGGGCGTCCCGTTCGCGGTGAAGGATAATATCGACGTCGCCGGCCTGCCGACCACCGCCGCCTGCCCCGCCTTCGCCTATCGGCCTGAGGAAACCGCGCCCGTGACGCAGCGGCTGCTGGGCGCGGGCGCGGTGCTGATCGGCAAGACCAACCTCGACCAGTTCGCCACCGGCCTCGTCGGCGCGCGCAGCCCTTACGGGGCCTGCGGCTCGGTCTACAATCGCGACTACATCAGCGGCGGCTCCAGCTCCGGCTCGGCGGTGGCGGTGGCGGCAGGGCTGGTGGCGTTCGCGCTCGGCACCGACACCGCCGGTTCGGGGCGCGTGCCGGCGGCGCTCAACCACCTGGTGGGTCTCAAGCCGACCAGGGGCCGCTGGAGCGCCCGCGGCGTCGTGCCCGCCTGCCGCACGCTCGACTGCGTCACGGCGCTGACCTCCACCGCGGCCGAGGCGCAACGCGTGGACGACGTGGTCGCCGGGTTCGACCCCGACGACGCCTATTCCCGCCGGCCCGGGGATCGGCGGCCGCACCTGCCGCCGGAGTTCCGCGTCGCGGTTCCAGGGGCGGGCGAGATCAACTGGCTTTCCGATCCCCAGTCCGCCGCGCTCTTCGAGGCCGCGGTCCGCCGGGTCGAGGCGATGGGCGGTCGGGTGGTCGAGGTCGACATCGCGCCGCTGACGGCCGCGGCGGCCATGCTCTATCAGGGTCCCTGGGTGGCGGAGCGGACCGCGGTCGCCGAGGCGCTGCTCCGCGCCAAGCCCGGCGCCATCGAGCCGACGGTGCGCGCGATCCTGCAAGGCGGCTTCGCCATCTCGGCCCTCGACGCCTTCAGGGCCGAATACGAGCTTCGAGCCCATTCGCGGGCCGCCGAGGCGATCTGGGCGGAGGCGGACGTGCTGCTGCTGCCGACCTGCGCCACCACCTATCGCATCCGCGAGGTGAAGGCCGAGCCGCTGGCGCTGAACGCCAACCTCGGCCTTTACACCAACTTCCTGAACCTGCTCGACATGGCCGCTGTCGCCGTTCCAGCTGGCTTCCGCAACAACGCCACCGGGTTCGGGGTCAGCTTCATCGGCCCCGCCTGGTCCGACCCCATGCTGCTGGACCTTGCCCGCCGCTACGAGGAGATCGCTCCCATGCCCGACACCCCCGCCGTCGACCTCTCCGGCGTGAAGACCGGCGTCAAACTCGCCGTCGTGGGCGCCCACCTCGCTGCTATGCCGCTGCATTGGCAGTTGACGTCCCGTGACGCCAAGCTGGTCCGCCGCTGCAAGACCGCGGTCGCCTACCGGCTCTACGCCATGGCTGGGAGCGTGCCCCCGAAGCCGGCGCTGGTGCATGTCGGCGAGGGCGGCGGCGCGATCGAGGTCGAGGTGTACGAACTGGACGTGACGGCGTTCGGCAGCTTCGTCGCCGAAGTGCCGCCCCCGCTGGCCATCGGCACGGTGACGCTGGAAGACGGAACCGAGGTCAAGGGCTTCGTCGCCGAGCCGCGCGCGCTGACCGGCGCCGAGGACATCACCGCGCTCGGCGGCTGGCGCGCCTATATCGCCGCCCAGACGCCCACGGCCTGAGAGGACGCCGATGCGCCAACCATTGATGCGCGAGGGTGCAAGACGCGGCGGCGCGCGCCTAATAAGTTGCCGGCCCCCAGTCCCGCACCGCCGCCCGTGATCCGAGGACAAACCTAAAGTGCCCGCCAACCTCCTGACCGACGCCTTCTTCGACAGCTTCGACAGCACCTTGGGCGGCCTCGACGTGGCCGAGACGCTGCCGCCGGCGTGCTACACCGACGCGGCGTTCTACGAGCTGGAGAAGGAGGCGCTGTTCGACCGCGAGTGGCTGTGCGTCGGGCGCGAGGACTGGGTCAAGGAACCCGGCGACTACTTCACCACCCACATCGTCGGCGAACCGATCGTGGTCGCCCGGGCCCGCGACGGCGTGGTGCGCGCGATGTCGTCGGTCTGCCAGCACCGCGCCATGCTCGTGGCCGAGGGCAAGGGCAACGCCCGCGGCTTCGTCTGCCCCTACCATCACTGGGTCTACGGACTCGACGGGCGGCTGGTGAATGCGCCGGCCATGGAGCGCACCTGCGGCTTCGACAAGAAGCAGATCCGCCTGCCCGAGTTCAAGGTGGAGACCTGGCTGGGCTTCCTGTTCGTCAACTTTGATCCGAACGCCGCGCCGCTGGCGCCGCGCCTGGCCAAGGTCGCCGACGCCATCGCCGGCTACGATCTCGCCAACGCCGAGGGCGCGCAGACCATGACCGGCCAGTTCGCCTGGAACTGGAAGGTGATGTTCGAGAACAACAACGACGGCTACCACGCTTCGAAGCTGCACCAGGGCCCGCTGCACGACTTTGTGCCGAGCGAGCTCGCCACCTTCCCGCCGTCCGACCCGACCGACGCCGGCTTCCTGCGCTTCAACGGCACCCTGCATCCGGACGCCAGCTTCAACCCCACCCAGCGGGCGGTGCTGCCGGTGTTCCCGAAGCTGACCGAGATCGACCGTGGACAGATGACCTTCGCCAACGTGCCGCCGACCCTGTCGCTGGTGCTTTCCAGCGACCTCGTGATCTACCTGATTCTGCGCGCCACCGGTCCCGAGACCATGGAGCAGGACACCGGCCTCCTGGTCGCGCCGGGCGCCATGACCGATCCCGCCTTCCCACATCGGCTGGAGATGATCATGACCAGCGCCGGCAAGATCATCGCCCAGGACATGCACGTCGACTCGCTGGTGCAGGTGGGCCTGCGCTCGCGCTTCGCCACCCGCGGGCGCTACTCCTGGCAGGAGGGCGCGCAGGGGCAGTTCAATCACTGGCTGGTGCCGCGCTACCGCGCCGCCTGGGCCGCCCGCAAGGCGAGGGCCGGCGCCGCCAAGATGACGGAGACCGTGTGATGTCCGAGACCATGCCGGTCGTGTTCTTCGGGCACGGCAGCCCGATGATCGCGCTGGAGACCAACGCCACCAGCCAGGCCTGGCAGGCCATCGCCGCTTCGATCCCGCGCCCGAAGGCCATCCTCAGCATCTCGGCGCACTGGGAAACCGGCGTCACCGCCGTCACCGCCATGGCGCGGCCGCGCACCATTCACGACTTCGGCGCCTCGTTCCCCAAAGCGCTATTCGAGATGCAATATCCGGCGCCCGGCGACCCGGCGCTGGCGCAGCGGGTCGCCCAGCTGCTGGCGCCGACGCGGGTCTCCATGGACACCGGCCAATGGGGCTTCGACCACGGCACCTGGTCGGTGCTGGTGAAGGCCTATCCCGAGGCGGATATCCCGGTCGTTCAGCTCGGTCTCGACGTGACCCTGAAGCCGGCCGAGCGCTTCGACATCGGTCGCCGCCTGGCGCCGCTGCGCGACGAGGGCGTGCTGATCATGGGCACCGGCAACATCGTGCACAATCTGCCGGCGATGAACTGGAGCGAGCGCGACTGCGCGCCGTTCGACTGGTCGGACCGGTTCCTCGGCGAAATGCGCGCCGCGATCCTCGCCGACGAGCCGCAGCGAGTGATCGACTTCGCGAGGCTGGGCGCCGACGCCCAGCGCGCGGCCCCGACGCCGGAGCACTTCTGGCCGCTGCTCTACGTGCTGGGCGCCCGCCGGCCCGGCGACAAGGTGCGGCTGGTCAACGACCGGATCGAGCACGGGTCGCTGGGGATGACCAGCGTGGTGTTCGAGCCCGAGGCGATGCGGGCGGCGGCCTAGAGTCCGATGCATCGGACCCGCCTGCCGAGCTGGGCGGTGGCGCGCGGGCGCGCGCTGAACGACTTCCCGGCGCTGGAGGCGGGCCGCACGGCGCTGGTCAACATCGACATGCAGGCCGCATTCGTCGCCGAGGGCGAGATCTACGGCAACCCGCACGCGCGGGACATCGTGGCCAATATCAACGCGCTTTCCGTCGCCATGCGAGCGGCTGGCGAACCCGTGATCTGGACCCGCCAGACCCATGCGGCCGCAGGCCCGCTCGCGCCGCCGGACTGGCAGTATGACGAGAGCCGGCCCGGCGTCGCGGCGGGCGTCGCGGCGCTGACGGCCTCGGCGCCGGGTCACGCGCTCTACCGCGAGATGGACGTGGCGGCCGCCGACATCGTGGTCGACAAGCACCGCTACGGCGCCTTTTCCTGCCCGGCCCGCGCCCTGCCCGAAACGCTGGCCCGGCTGGACGCGCGGATGCTGGTCGTCACCGGCACGCTCACCAATTGCTGTTGCGAGAGCACCGCGCGCGAGGCCAACATGGCCGGCTACAAGGTGATCGTGGTCTCCGACGCCTGCGCCGCCGTCACCGACGCCGAGCACAACGCCGCGCTCCTGAACCTCCGGATCAACTTCGCCGACGTGCGCCGGACGCGCGAGGTGCTGGCGATGATCTCGCGGATGGCGCTTTGAAGTCCTCCCCGCTCTTCCCCGCGCAAGCGGGGACTAGGGCGGGCTCGAAGTTCGTGTGGGTTCGTGCGGTTCGTGGACGACTCCCGGGCGGGCCTCCTCGCAGCCGGCCTCGCCGGAAAAGCCTGGGTCCCCGCTTGCGCGCGGAAGAGCGGAGGTTGAACAGGATCAGTCGGAAAAGCCCGTGGAGAGGGTCAAGGCGGCCCAGCGGCCGATCTCGGCCTGGTAGTCGGCGATGGCGCGGGTGGCGTAGAGCATCGCGTCGGCGCCCAGCAGCAGTTGCAGAGGCGGGTCCTCGGCGCCGGCGATGGCCAGGATCGCCCGCGCCACCTTCGCCGGATCGCCCGGCTCGTGGCCGGCATGGTCGCCGAGGATGCGCTGGGCGTTCCGCGCCGCGCCGTCATAGTCGTCGATCTGGCGCCGGGTGACGATGAGCGAGCGGCCGGCGTAGTCGGTGCGCATGCCGCCGGGTTGGACGTTGGTCACCTTGATCCCCAACTCCGCCACCTCCTGGGCGAGAGTCTGGGTGACGCCCTCGAGCGCATGCTTGCTGCCGCAATAGACGCCGGTGCCGGCCCAGGCCGCGACGCCGCTGACCGAGGTGACGGTGATGACGTGCCCGGCCCGGCGGCGGCGGAAGTGGCGCAGCGCGGCCTGGATCGCCGTGATCGGGCCGAACACGTTGACCTCGAACTGGGCGCGGATTTCGGCGAGGCTCGCCTCCTCCACCGCGCCGATGAGACCATAACCGGCGTTGCCGACCAAGATGTCGATGCCGCCAAGCCAGGCCTCGGCGTCGTCCACCGCGGCGCGCACCGCAACCTCGTCCGCCATGTCGGCGAGGAAGCCGCGCGCCTTCTCGGGGGCGAGGTTCTCGAACGCCTTCAGGTCCGCGTCGTTGCGGACCGTGCCGGCGACCCAGTCGCCGCGGGCCAGCGCGGCCTCCGCAAGCGCCTTGCCGAGCCCGCCGGAGACGCCGGTGATCAGCCAATTGACCATGGTTTCGGGTCCGCTCTTTTTTTCTTGTCGCCGCGGGTGCTGAGGAGGTCCCGGCTCTTCCCTGCGCTGCGGCCCGGATGACACCGGGGGTGGAAACAGAAGTACAGTCCCTAGTACGGGCGATCGCCGCGCACCCAGAGGCGGTGCATTTCGCGGATGTACTTTGTGTCGTCGAAGAGCGTGCCGGTGTGCAGGGTGCAGCGATTGTCCCACATCAGCAGGTCTCCGACCTGCCACTTGTGGCGATAGATGAAGCGGTCCTGGGTGGTGATGAAGTCCACCAGTTCCTGCACCAGATCGAGGCCCTCCGGGTTGGGCTTGCCGACCACCTCGATCACCGTGCCGGTGGAAGGCCACAGCGCCTTGCGCCCGTCGGCCGGGTGGGTGCGGACCAGCGGATGATAAACGTCGGGATTCGCCGCCTTGAGCTCCTCGCTGAGCTCGCGCGCGCCGTATTCGCGGGTGCGCATGAAGTGCTGGTAGGAGTGGTGCACCACCAGGCCCTCGAGTTCGGCCTGGCGCTCGGGGCTGAGCGCGTTCCAGGCGGCCACGCAGTCGGCCAGCAAGGTGTCCGAGCCCTCGGCCGGAACCTCGACGGCGTAGAGCATCGTCGCCATCACCGGCTCGGACTTGTACGAATAGTCCGTATGCCAACCGATGCCGTCGTTGTGGGCGCCGATCGGCTTGCCGTCCACGACCCGGTTCGAGAGTCGATAGACCTTCGGGAAACCGGGAACGGTGAATTCCTTCAGGGTATGGTCTTCCGGTTCGCCGAAGCGCGCCACGAACTCGGTGAGCTGGGCCGGGTTCATGCTCTGACCACGGAGCACGATGGCGCCGTGGCGATGGAAGGTTTCGACCACCGCGTCCAAGGTCGCGTCGTCCGCGCGCGCCAGGTCAACGTCGAGGATTTCGGCGCCGAAGCCTGGTTTCAAAGGTCGGGTGCGGACTTGGACCGCGGTGTTCATGGATTCTTCCTTGCCCGCGCTGGGGGCGCGCACTATCGCCCGATCACCGTAGGCGCGGCCCGCGGCGGCGTCTTGCACCTAGGCGACTTTTCGCTTGTCAGGGTCCGGGGCCGTGACGTCGGAACGCACACCGGCGCCCAGCTTCGCACCGCGCCGCCGCAATCTGCGGCAAACCGGCGGCCGAGACCGCGACCGGGGCCGGCCGCGGGTCTAGCCTCGCCGCGGTTCAAAGCGGAGCCCACGCCATGCCCTTCATCTGCGACGACGGCGAAACTCGGCCGGACACGCTGCCCGGCGCCCTGCATCGCCTGAAGGCGACGCCGAAGACCGTGCACTGGGGCTACTTCGACGCCGCGCTCGCTCCGGTGCTGCGGGTGAAGAGCGGCGACCTCGTCCAGGCCGAAGCCATCACCCACCACGCCGGCGACGCGCCGGAGCTGATGATGGACGAGGGCGTGCAGGCGATCTTCCGCGAGATTCCCGAGAGCGACCGCAACCCCGGCGTCCACATCATGACCGGCCCGATCTTCGTCGAGGACGCCCGGCCCGGCGACATGCTGGAGGTGCGCTACCTTTCGATGACGCCGCGGTGCAACTACGGCTCCAATCTGGCCGCCAACTGGGGCTACCTCTACAAGGAGTTCGACGAGACCGAGCGGGTGACCATCTACGGGCTCGACGCGAACGCCCAGCAGGCCGAGGCGCTCTACGCCTACGACTTTCCCGGCAAGTACCTGGTCCCCGGCACGATCACCCACTGCCCGGCGTGCGACCGGCAGCCGGCGCTGGCCGGGGTGCGGGTGCCGGCGAGGCCCCACCTCGGCACCGCGGGGGTCGCCATGGACGTCGCAGGACGGGTGAGCACCATCCCGCCCGGCGCGCACGGCGGCAACATCGACAACTGGCGGATCGGGGCCGGGGCGACGATGTACTATCCCGTTCAGGTCGGTGGCGGCCTCTTCTCCATCGGCGACCCGCATGTGAGCCAGGGCGACGGCGAGATCTCCGGCACGGCGATCGAGGCCTCGCTGAACGTGCTGTTCCAGATCGTGCTGCGCCGCGACTTCCGCTTCCCGGGCCCCGTGCTGGAGACGCCGAGGTACTGGATGGTGCACGGCTTCCATGAGGACCTGAACCTCGCGACGCGGCAGGCGGCCACCGAGATGCTGGACCTGCTCACCGAGCACGTGGGCCTTTCGCGGCCCGACGCCTATTCGCTGATGAGCGTCGCGGCCGACTTCGCCGTGACCCAGGTGGTGGACGGGCGCCAGGGCGCGCACGTGCGCATCCCGCGCTCGATCTTTCCTCGCAAGAGCGGAACGGGCTAGAACCCTTTCCCCTCCGGGGGAAGCGTTCGGCGCTTCAGTCCCGCCCCGACCCGTTCTAAGGACGCGGCGCGGAAGGACCTGGCCCATGACCACCCCCGAGATCGTCGTCGTCGGCAGCTATAACCAGGACGTCAGCCTGCGAGTGGCGCGGCTGCCGGCGCCGGGCGAGACCTGCCTCAGCCTCGGGCGGCTGGAGTCGCCCGGCGGCAAAGGCTCCAACCAAGCCATCCAGGCCGCGCGCGCCGGGGCGGCGACGGCGATGGTGGCCGCCATCGGCCTCGACGGCGGCGGCGATACGGCGCTGGCGCTCTGGGAGAAGGACGGGATCGACACCAGCGCCGTCGTGCGCCTGGCCGACGCCGGCACGGGCCTCGCCATGATCCTGGTCGACGCGGCGGCGGAGAACGTCATCGTCGTCGACTCCGGCGCCAACATGCGGCTCGCCCCGGCGCACATCGACGCCGCGGCCGGAACGATCGGCGCGGCCAAGCTCGTGCTGGCCCAGTTGGAGACGCCGGCGGCGGCGACGATCCGCGCTTTCCAGATCGGACGGTCGGCGGGCGCGACCACCGTGCTCAACGCCGCCCCCGCGCCGGAGTCGATCGACGTGGAGCTGCTGGCCCTGACCGACATCCTCGTCGTCAACGAGGGCGAGGGGCAGGCGCTGTCCGGCCAGTCCGATCCGGCCGAGATCGGCGAGAGCCTCATTCAGCGCGTCGGCCGGGCGGTGGTGGTGACGCTCGGCGCTGACGGCGCGGTCCTGTTCGAGCGAGGACAGCCGCCCCACGCCGCCCGCTCCCCGATGGTGCTGGTGGTGGACACGACCGGCGCCGGCGACGCCTTCACCGGCGCCTTCGCGGCGCGGCTGGTGGCGACCGGCGACGCCCGCGCCGCCCTCGCCTGGGGCCTCGCCGCCGGCGCCCTCGCCTGCACCGCCCCGGGCGCTTCGCAAAGCTGCGCGGACGCGAGCCGCATCGCCGAACTGGCCGAGACGCTGGCTGTGGGTTGAGGGGCGGCGGCTTCGCCGGAACACATGGACCTCGTCGCCGTTCGAGAGCTGTTCGACCGAACATTGCGCGCCGAGCGGCCGCCTGCCGCCGGCGTCGAGCGGACGTGGTTCGACGGCGTGCTTCGCGTCACGCATGGCGCTGTCCAAGGCATCGGCTGGTGGGACTTCGGCCCGGATCGGACAGCGGCGATCGTCGCGCGCGAGGCGGACCGCCTGCGCTCGGTCGGCGGCGAGCTTCAGTGGCACGTCTACGGTCACGATCGCCCCGAGGGCCTGGAGCGGGCGCTCGCGGACGCGGGGTTCGAGGACCTCGGCCTGGAGACGTTCCTGGCGCTCGAGGCGTCAGCCGCCGCAAAGCTCGAGCGGCCGCCGGGCGTGGACGTGCGCCAGGTCCGCACGGAGAAAGAGCTGGCCGGTTACGCCGGCGTGCTGCGCGAGGCGTTCGGCGAGGACGACTGGACGACCGACGACTTCTACCTGCCGCGCCTGCACGATCCGAGCCTAGTGCTGCTCGTGGCCTACGTGGATGGAGAGCCGGCGGCGACCGGTCGGCTGGAGACGCCGAAGGAAACGCCCTTCGCCGCGCTCGGCGATGGCGGCGTCGTCCCGCGATACCGAAGGACGGGCCTCTACCGGGCCGTCGTCGCCGATCGCGCCGCCGAAGCCGTCCGGCGGGGCGCGCGCTACCTCCATGTCAACGCCTGGGAGACGAGCCGGCCGACGCTGGAGCGCCTGGGCTTCGAGCGGCTCGCGACCAGGCACCGATGGATGCTCCGGGCGCCATCGCCAAGCTGAGCGCCGGCTCGTCGCCGCACACCGCGCCCGGAGGCCGACCTTGGCCGGTGGTTGACGTCGTCGTGATGTCGCACCATTTCTCCCGGTAACGCCGAAGAGGGCGCGGGTCTTTGACATCGTTTAGGTCGGCATTGTGGCTTGGAAACAACAGGTTCCATCCAGGAGAAGCCTGCGGAGGCGCGTCTGTGGCGCGGGCGGGGACCGTTAGTATCGGTGAATTTGCGGTGGCGTTGGCTGTCAAGAGGGGGTCGGGGCGATTCACCGGCGACGAGCGAGGCAAGCGAAAACTTGGGTTGCGCGCGAACCCGCAAGATCGCCTCCGCGCTCGATGTCATCCCGGTCGAAGGGCCGCCTCGAGCCGACCCCCGGTCGGTCCCGGGAGCGGGTGTCCGGGATGACAGTTCCGTTAGGCGGCTGATTTCATTCTGAAAACCATGGATGTGGTCGAGGGCCCTAGCCCAGGACCTCGCGGATCGACCTTTCGAGGACCTCGGCCATCAGGTCGATCTCGGCGTCGGTGGAGATCAGCGGGGGGCCGAGGCAGACGATGTCGCGCACGACGCCGGTGCCGCCCGGATAGAAGAAGACGCCGTGTTTCAGGCCGTGGGAGACGATGCGGTTGGTGATCCGCTCCTCCGGGGCGAACGGCTCGAGGGTGTCGCGGTCGCGGACGATCTCCAGCGCCTGCAAG
>DATJRL010000468.1:0-6354 GCA_035504785.1 Caulobacteraceae bacterium | reverse complement strand
CGTCGGAGTTTGCCGATGAGGAGACGAGCGGCATGCTGCAGCGCGCGAGCGCTTTCTTCGACGCGGTTCCGCTGGTCCTCGTGCCGAGTTACGCCGCATTCAATCCCGAGCAGAGCTTCGGACCCGCGGTCCGTCATGTGGGGCCGATCCGCGAGCCTGCCAACCCGCGCCCCTGGCCCAGGCGCTTCCCGGAACGACCCTTCGTGCTGGCGAGCCTGAGCACCAGCTTCCAGGACCAGGCCGCGACCCTGCAGCGCATCTGCGACGCGCTCTCCCTGCTCGAGGTCGAAGCTCTCGTCACCACTGGTCCGGCCATGCCTCCCGAAGCGTTCCACGCCGCCGACCACGTCGAGCTGCGCCGCTACACGCCGCACGACGAGGTGCTCGCCTTGACTGACCTCGCGATCACTCACTGCGGCCACGGCACGGTGATGGCCTGCGCCGGGGCGGGCGCGCCCATGCTCTGCATGCCGATGGGGCGGGATCAGCACTTCGTCGCATCGCGCGTCGAAGCCCTGGGGCTGGGCAAGGTCGTGGATCACACCGCGACGGCGACTGAGATCGCCGAAGCGGTCAGCGCCATGCTCTCCAATTCGGGCTGGAAACACGCGGCGGTCGGGTTCGCTGCCGGCGTGCAACGCTTTGGCGCGCTGGAACTGGCCGCAACGCTTGTTCAGCAGGTGGCCGTCCATCAACGCGTGGAGGCGTCGCTGGCGCAACCAATCTGACGGGCCCCTCGCAGACGCCAGCCTTACGTGCCCGACGACCCTACCGGCGCGCGGGCGCGGGCGTTCGGAGCCGATCTCGATTTTCAACATGTGGATCTTGGCGGTCGACATGATCGACGCGGGACGCGGTGTCGGCCATCGGCTGATTTCTGCTTCACTTGCTCGGAGACCCGAGTTCCCCCGAGACGGAGTCCCCACGGCTCGCAAAACCCTCAGCCGATTCCGTGGCAGTCGCGTAGGAAGCTATACCAGGCTGGAAAGAAACCGCTGATGTGGGATTCGTGCTCCACCGTACGGGTGGTCACCGTCAGGCCCTTCAGTGGCGTCTGGCCGAGGCGGGACAGGAACTCGGCCGTGCCCAGGCCGACGATTGGTTGATAGATGGTCGGGCGGGTGATCTCGCGCTCGCAGACAGTCACGTGCAGCCGCCGCCCGGTGTGGTCGGCGCCGGAGGCAAGTTCCGCGTCATAGAGGGCGAAGATGCGCGAGCGCCCGGCGAGGATGCCTGGGCTGCCGGCGCCGATCTTGCGGAAGAGCGGCGGTCTCATGAGGGCCGCGTACGCAGCGAAGAGGCCGCCATAGGAATAGCCGTAGAGGCCGGCGTCCGTCTCATCCACGCGCCAGCCGCTGGCGATCTGTGGGTGGAGCTCTTCGGTGATGAAGGCCAGGAACTTGTCGGCGGCGGTGTGCTCCATGTTGTGACGCCAGAGGTCAGCTACGTCCCGCGGCATGCTGCCGCTGTCGGCGGCCTGTCTCAGGTAACCGTCGAACCCCTCCCAAGACGGTTCGCCCGGCGGCAGCAGGTCGCGGACGCGGACCGCCGCGGCCCGGCGCACGTCCTCGCCCGTGTAGCCGATGGTGACCATGATGAACGGGCGGATCGGGTTAATGATGTCGGCGCACGCCATTGCGTGAACGGAGGCGTGGGCGGCTGCGGCGAAATTGCCGTCGGGCTGATAGATCACCGGGAAGCGACCGGTTGGCTCGAAGTCGTATTGCGGCGGCGTCGTGACCCAGACGCCATAACGCGCGCTGGCGATCTTTGAGTCGATCTCGAAGTAGCGCGTGGCTCCCATGGTCGCCGAAAGTGGGCCGGATGCTTCCGTGAGCGCTACGTCGGCCGTCGATGCATCGTCCGGCATGTCGTTCCTCCCGAGCCGCCGCTCGTCGGGTTGAGCGGGGCGGACATGCCGGAATGAACGGCGCCATAGCGGATGGGTCAACCGACTGCAGAGACCGACGGCGCCATGGTCTGCTTTCGGGGCGACTCCTGCCGGCGGCGAGAGGCTCTACAGGAGGCGGCACATCGCCACCGGGCATCCGGTTCCTGCCGTCGCTTATGGAAGACTCAAACAGTTGTTGTAGGTGAACGAGTCTTGGAAAGGGCATGCGTGCGAGGAGCAGGTGGTAGATGGCCCACGCGATCACGACATCGCGGCTCTCTGAAAAATACAGAAAAGAAAAATTATATGGAGCTCGCAATTTCCGATAAGATATATTAGGCGCGATTCGCGTTTATACGGCAACGCCACTCTGCGCCGACGAGACTATACACGACAACATAGCGGTTTGCTTTCCTTTTCTGCGAGCATTCGCCGTGCCGGCAAAGCTCTCAGCGAAGAAGGACAACCGGCGGAAGCCGTGGCGGCGCGCGCAACTCGACCTGATCAAGATCGTCCCAGCGCACGCGTTGGTTTGGCAGCACGGTTCGAAGTGCCACCGGGGCCTGCGGCGGCAGCGCTTCCAGCGCCATGATCAGTTCTGCTACGGTCATTGGGCGGACCCCTGTGACGGCGACCCCCTGATTGGACGCCGCCAATCGCGGCAGGTCCAGCGGCGTTCGCCGGCAGCGCGATTGGAGTCCTCGATCTTGACCAGCGCGAGCCGCGAACCATCGGATGACGACTTGGCAGGCGCTGAATGGTGGAGCGCGCTTTCCGAGGCTCGGCAGGCGGACTGGTTGCGGTTGGCGGACTCTACGAAACCGGCAGATGCGTGGTCCGAATACAAGCGTCGCACGGCCCAGCCCGAGGACGACGCGGCCGAAGCCAAATCAGCGGAACATCGCTGATCCTTTGTCGCGCCGGCATTTGGCGCCCGCCGGCCCTGGTTGTGAGCCCCGAAGGTCGCAATAACTGCGCCCCTTCGGCGTTCAGCCCCTGGCTCCGCCCTGCCCCTCGGGCTGCGATTTTCGTGTACCTCGACTCTAGGCCTAGCTAGAGAATCGCAATTATGGTAGGCTCCACAAATAGTAGCTGACCCTGTCAGCACCCCCAAGATGTGGGGCTCGCCAAAGCGCAGCCGAACAGGCGAACAACACGATGGGGCACAGTTATCGATGCAGACGGCGGCAGTAATTGGGACCCGAGCCCCCGCTCTGGCGGAATCGATCTCGTCAATCGTCACCACCTGCACCAACCGGAAGCGGCACAAGGCCTCGCGCGCCGGAACAGCCACGGCGCTAAAGCCCGCCCCGCAGGCGGATTTGGCGGCGCAGTGGATCGCCGTCGCGCAGGCGCTTCCGCGAACGGCTAGCGCCGCCGATCTGTACGCCGGTCGCGCTTTCGGCCTGGCGCGAGACGCTGCGACCGCCACCGGGGCGCCGCTGTTCGTCGTCTCAGCCGGGCTCGGCCTGGTGGCGGCGGACCAGCTACTGCCCGCCTATGGGTTGACGGTCTCCCGCGGCGGCGCGGAGTCGATCTGGACCAAGGTCGTAGGGCCGTTCGACGCCGCCGCGTGGTTCGCGGCGCTCGCGGAGAGCCCCTTCGCCGTAGAATGGGAGCAGGTGTTTTCGCCGGGGTCAGGGCGAGTGCTGATCGCGATGACGCGGCCGTACGCCGAGATGATCGCCCCTGCGCTCGCCGGCCGGCCGCGCAACGAATTGGATCGGCTTCGCCTGTTTGGCGCCGGCCTGTCTTCGCGGTTGCCGCCCCCGCTGCGCGAGGCGGTCGTCCCCTACGATGATCGCCTGGACACCGTGTTGCCGGGCACGCGCTCCGACTTCGCCCAACGCGCCCTCCTCCATTTCGTGCAACACATCGCGGTCGTCGGCCGGGATCGAAAAGGCGACAGCGAGGCGGTCAGACGCGCGCTCGCGCCCGCCCGGACGCCGTCGAGACCGGCGCGTCAGACCGCCTCGGACGCCGATATCCTGATGCTGATCAAGGCGCGCCTGACGCCAACGGCCAGCGCGAGCCGGCTGCTACGGCAGCTCCGCGACGACGACCAGGTCGCCTGCGAGCAGGGACGCTTCGCGGGCCTCTACCACAGGGCCAAAACCGAGGACGGCGCGTCATGACCCGCCCAAAGAAAACCGGTGAGCCCGTTCTCGCCGTGCGCGCGGTGCGGACGTTTCAGGCCAAGAAGGCGGTCTACGCCTTCTTCCTCGCCGGCGCGGACCTGCTGAAGATCGCCGACCTCTCCCGGGTGCACCGCGACGCCGAGGGCTCGCTCCAGGGCTTTCAGCGCAAGGGCATCAAGAGCCACGTCCAGGCGATCACCGACTACCTCGACCAGGGGCCCGCCCTCTTCCCCAATTCGATCATCCTGGCGATTTCGCCACGGGCGCGGTTCACCGCGGCGCGCGGCGAGCGCCCGGAAGGCGACCTGCGTGTGGCGGAGGCGGGCACCCTGCGCATCCCCGTCCCCAGGGACGGCACGCGCGCCGCCTGGATCGTTGACGGCCAGCAGAGGTCGCTCGCCCTGTCCCAAGCGAAGGACAAGGGCTTCCCCGTCCCCGTGGTGGCGTTCGCGTCGGAGGAACTGGCGGTTCACCGCGAGCAGTTCATTCTGGTCAACAAGGCCAAGCCGCTCGACCCGCGGCTGATCAATGAACTGCTGCCCGAGGTCGACGCCCACTTCCCGCGCGACCTGGCCGCCCGGAAGATCCCGAGCCAGTTGGTTCACCGGCTGCAGACCTCGCCGGACTCGCCCCTGCAAGGCCTTATCCGGCGAGTCTCCGAGGATGAAAGCGCCGCGGTCATCATCGACTCCGCGCTGATCAAGGCCATCCGTCAGAGCATCGGCAGTGGCCTCGGCGCCCTCGCGCCGCTGAAGGCCAGCGGATCGCAGCCGGCGGACGTCGACGGCATGTATCGGGTGCTCGTCGCGTTCTGGGGCGCCGCCCGAGACGCCTTCCCCGCGGCCTGGGGCCGGCCCACGACCGAGAGCCGATTGATGCACTCCGCGGGCGTCGAAGCCATGAGCCTGCTGATGGACCGGGTGATGTCGCGCGCGGCGCCCGGAGTCGATCTCTATGCCCACGCTTACGAGGCGCTGAGCCGGATCGCGCCGCATTGCCGCTGGACCTCGGGCCGCTGGACGGAGCTGCAGCGTGAGTGGAACGACATCCAGAATGTGCCCCGCGACATCAAGATGCTGTCGGGCCACCTCGCCCGCCTGGATCACCTCTATGCGTTCGCCAAGGTGGCCTCATGAGGTTCATCTTCGCCGACAGCCTCGACACGATCGACCCGGCCTACGACTTTGTCGCTGACCGCAACGGCGCCGGGCGCGCGGTCCATCGCGACGATCAGTACCCGCACGAGTTCCTGGATCAGGCGCCTTACGACGGGATCCTGGTGTCACGGGGGATCGTCGGTGACGCCCGCCACCCGGGGAAATATTCCGAGGCGCAGCTGATGCGGTTTCGCCGCGAGGGCGCCCGCCGGTTCCTGCGCTACTCGCTTGAGCGGTTTCCGGACAGCCTGATGATGGGAGACTGCGGGGCGTTCACCTACCGCAACCTGCCCGAGCCTCCCTACCGGGCCAGCGACACCGTGGACTTCTACGCCGATGGCGGGTTCTCGCATGGCTGTGCGCCGGATCACCTGATCTTCGACTTCGACGACGCGGGAGTCGATCGCACCTTAACCGACGTCCCCGAAGACATCCGCCGGCGCTACGAGATCACTCTTCAGAACGGCACGGAGTTCTTCGCCGAAGCGGCGCGCCTGGGCCCAGGCTTCACGCCGATGGGGGTGATTCAGGGCTGGTCGACACAAAGCATGGCGGACGCCGCCCGCCAGCTCGCCGCCATGGGCTTCGACTACCTGGCGATCGGCGGCACCGTCCCGCTGAAGATCGACCAGATTCGGCGGGTGCTGGCGGCCGTGCGGGACGCCCTGCCCGCTACGGTCCGCCTCCACCTGCTGGGGTTCGGGAAGATCGAGGAGCTTCGGTCCCTGGAGGAGTTCGGCGTCGCCAGCTTTGACACGACCTCACCCCTGCTGCGCGCCTTCAAGGACGCGCGGAAGAACTACTGGGCGCGGACCTCGGAGGGCGATCTCTCCTACTACACCGCGATCCGCATTCCGCAGGCTACCGAGAACAACAAGCTCAAGCACAAGGCGCTCGAGGGCAGCTTGAACCAGGAGGCGGCGCGCTGCCTCGAGGACGCGGCGCTGAAGGGCGTGCGGGCCTACTCGACCGGGGAGGCCACCCTCGATCAGAGCCTGGATGCGGTCATGGCGTACTGGGCGGCGCTGAACTGGGACGAGGAGACCTCACCGACGCGGCGCGCCGAGGCGGCCGCGCGACAGCGGAAAGTCTACGCGGAGACCCTCGCCGACCGGCCGTGGGAGCACTGCGGGTGCCGGGTTTGTCGGGAGAGCGGCGTCGAGGCGCT
>DATJRL010000467.1:0-3131 GCA_035504785.1 Caulobacteraceae bacterium | reverse complement strand
CGTGGCGGAGGTTCCGCTGCCGGACGGCCTCGAGCCGCCGCTGAAACCCATCCGCTAGCTGGAGCGGGCTGGGGCCGGACCAAACCGCTCCGCCTCCCGGGTAGGGGTTCATCGCTCGGGTCACCGAAGCTCAAGGCCCCTCTTCCAGACGCCGGATGAGGTCGGCGGCCATGCCGGTCATGCGGGCGTCGCCGGCGGCCATCATCACCGCCATGCACGCCGCCCAGCCCCGGGCTCGGGCCAGCGTCGCGGACGTGGGGCCATAGGCCGCGAGGGCGCTGTCGCGGCTGCCGCGGTCGTCCAGCAGCATCCAGGCGCCGGCGACGTCGCAGGCCGCATCGCCGGCCGCCACGTCGCCCCAGTCGATCACCGCGGCGAGGCGGCCTTCCTTGGTGAGCACGTTGCGGCCGTGCAGGTCGCCATGGAGCCAGGTGCGCGGCAGGTCGATCGGCGCGGCGAGGCCGGTCTCCCAGGTGCGGCGGACATGGGCCGGGAACGCTCCCGCGCGGGCCTCGACCTCGCGATAGCGGCCCTCGAAGGCCTCGGCGCGCTCGGCCAGCGGCACGCCGCGGAAGCGGTTCGACGGCGCTTCGGGCGGCGCCGGCCGATGCAAGGCTTTCAGGAACGCCGCGAGCCGCTCGCCTTCCCCTGGGCGGGCCGGCGCCTTGCAGATCATCTCGCCGTCGAACCAAGGGACCACGGACCAGGGATAGGGATAGCCGGCGCCCGCCACGCCCTTGCGGACCGGCGCGGGGACCGGCAGCGGCAGGCTGGGCGCCAGCATCGGCAGCCAGGTCTGCTCCGACACCACGAGCCAGGCTGCGACGGCGCGCCGCGGCAACCGCAGGGCCAGGTCGTCGCCCAGGCGGTAGACGGCGTTGTCCCAGCCATCCTCGACGTGGCGGATCGGCAGATCGGCGAGGTCCGGATGCTGTTCGGCGAGCAGCGCCCCCGCCAGGCCCGGCGTGATCGCAACCTCCGGCGGCGGACCGTTGGGAACCGGCTGTACGGTGTCGCTCATCGTCCCTGCATGGACGATCCGGCGCGGCCGCGCCAGCCTCAGGCCAAGGCCGCCTTGCGCCGGACGAGGCTCTCGGGCCGCCAGACCTTGTCCATGTCGTAGAAGACCTCGAACGCCAAGGCGCCCTCGGGCAGCCGCAGCCACGGGACCTTGGAGCGGGTGAAGATGTGGACATCCGGCGCGACGCCGCGCGCGTCGTCCAGCGTGCCGACGCGGATGAAGCTGATGGCGCGGCGGCCGCCGTAATGGCTCCAGAGCGTGATCCCGCAGGCGCCGCAGCGGATCGCGGGGTGCGGGCGGCCGCTCTCGGTCGGGAGGTTCGCCTCGATCGGCCGGCCTTTGACGACGTCGACGTGGGCGCTCTCGATCAGCGCGTTGGTCGCGAACGCCGTGCCGCTCTGCCGCTGGCACTCGGTGTAGTGGCAGGCGTGGACGATCAGCGGCGTGGCCGTCAGCCGATAGCGCACCTCGCCGCAGGCGCAGCCGCCCTCGAGGGGGAGTTCCATGCCGTCGACCCTAATCCCCAGGGCGCCCGGTCTTGGCAGGAGGGGCGTTGCGGAGGCGGATGCGGTGGAGGGGCGGCGTGGGTTTGATCCGCACCACGTTGACCTCGATGGCGTCGGTGAAGCTCGCGCCCGCCTCCTGGAAAGTGACGACCAGCTCGTCGTGGCCCGCGAAGTCGGCATCGGGGATGTAAACGGCGTCCCGGGTCGCCACCAGCCGGTCGGTGCAGTGGGCGCGCGGATCGTCGCGGGTCCACAATGGGGTCAGGCCGGAGACGGGCGGCTGGGCGCCGTCGCTGAAGGCGACGTGGCCATGCGCCGGCGCCTGGGTGAGGCTCAGCACGGCGGGCGCCGCCTCGCAGTCGGGCCCGACCGCGAAATAATGGAACAGCGTCACCGGCGTTCCGGCGCGGGCGTAGAGCACCTCGCCGGCGATGCGGAACGCGCCAGCGTCGATGGCCGGCGCACCCGCCACCGCGTCCTCGCCGTTCGGCGGATCGGCCCGCGCGGGGCCCGCCAGCGCCAACCCCGCGAGGGCCAGCAGCGACATCCTGCGCATCGTCTCGCCCTACGCGGCGGAGTCTCCGGCCCGGGGGCCCGAAAATCAAGCGGCGCCGCGGCGCCCGATCCGGCCCAGATATCTGACGCGCCGCCTTGACGAGCGCGCGTCGGATGGCTTCACCTTGTCCGCGAGGGGCGATACGGAACCTGGCCGATGCGACCCCTTTCCGCCCTTCTCGTCCTGAGCCTCTGCCTCCCCGCCGCCGCCCGCGCCGCCGGCGACGCCGTGGTGCGGACCGCCCCCCCGGACGCCGCCGCGGCCCCGCCCGCCGCGACCGAGGATCCCGAGGCCCGCTACCAGGCGCTGCTGGCGGCCGCCAAAGCGAGCGCGCCGCAGAGCGACTGGCTGGGCCTGCGCATCGCCTTCGCCCAGCGGCCGGCGTTCAAGGTCTATGGCCAGGACGTCGCCAAGGGCGAGATGTTCAAGGCGGTGGAGGCCGGCGACTGCGCCACGGCGCTCACCGAGGCCAAGGCGGTGATCGCCGAGGCGTTCGTCGACGCCGACGCCCACCTCATCGCCGCCTTCTGCGACGACAAGCTCGGCGATGCGTCGGACGCGCTTCTGGAGCGCGACGTCGGCGTGGGGCTGCTGAAGTCGATCGAGACTGGCGACGGCCTCACCCCAGACCAGGCCTTCACGCCGATCGACGTCGACGAGGAGTATGCCCTGATCCGCGCCCGGGGGCTGAAAGTGACCAGCCAGACGCTCGTCCAGCAGGGCGGCCACAACTACGACGTCCTCACGACCACCAACGACAAGGGCGAGAGCGCCACCTACTACTTCCTCATCGACCGCGTGCTCGCCGCCGAAGCCGCGGCGATGAAGCCCGGCGCCGTCAGCGAAGGCGGCCCGCCGGATCGCGGACCGGCCCAGTGAGTCCCTTCTCCCGCAGGGGGCCTGTTGCGCAATTCGATGAGATCGCTCCGAAAGCTCCCTTCCCCCTTTCGGGGAAGGGTTGGGGATGGGGGTGTCGGCTCAGCCGTCGTCGATTCGGCTTGGGAATCTCCGAGTCCTGACGGCAGGCAGTCGTGCTCGCACCCCCACC
>DATJRL010000466.1:0-7598 GCA_035504785.1 Caulobacteraceae bacterium | reverse complement strand
GCTCGGCCTGCAGGTCGCGGGCGGCGGCGACGCGGGCGGCGACCTCGGCGGTGCCCTCGGCCGGCGCCGGCAGCGCCAGGTCGGCGGCGGTCACCGGCGGCACGTCGACGGTGAGGTCGATGCGGTCGAGCAGCGGCCCTGAGACGCGCGACTGGTAGCCCTGTTGGCACCGGGGGGCCTTGCCGCAGTGGCCGCGTCCGGGACCGCCCATCCCGCACCGGCAGGGGTTCTGCGCCGCCACCAGCTGCACCTTGGCCGGATAGCGGATGTGGTAGTTGGCCCTCGCCACCATCACCTCGCCGCTCTCCAGCGGCTGGCGCAGCGAATCCAGCGCCTGGGGCGTGAACTCCGGCAGCTCGTCGAGGAAGAGCACGCCGTTGTGCGCCAGCGACACCTCGCCGGGCTTGGCGCGGACGCCGCCGCCGGTGAGCGCGGCCATGCTGGCGGAGTGGTGGGGGGCGCGGAACGGGCGCGAGCGGGTGAGGGCGCCCTTGGCGATCAGCCCGGCCATGGAGTGCACCATGGAGGTCTCGAGCAGCTCCTCGGCCGAGAGCGGCGGCAGGAGCCCTGGCAGGCGCTGCGCCAGCATCGACTTCCCCGAACCGGGCGGGCCGACGTAGAGCAGGTTGTGGCCGCCGGCCGCCGCGATCTCCAGCGCCCGCTTGGCCTGTTCCTGGCCCTTCACGTCCTTCAGGTCCGGCGCGGCGGCGCCGTCGAGCATCGGTCCGGGCTTCGGCTGGCCCATCACCTGGGTGCCGCGGAAGTGGTTGACGATGGCGATCAGCGAGCGCGGCGCCAGGATCGCCGTATCGCCCGCCCAGGCCGCCTCCGGCCCGCAGGCTTCCGGGCAGATCAGGCCGAGGTTCCAGGCGCCCGCAGCCATCGCCGCGGGCAGGGCGCCCGCCACCGGCGCGATCTGGCCGTCGAGGTTGAGTTCGCCGATCGCCGCCCAGCCGTCGAGGGCGTCCGCGGGCAGGATGCCCATGGCCATCATCAGCGCCAGCGCGATCGGTAGGTCGAAGTGGTTGCCTTCCTTGGGCAGATCCGCCGGCGCGAGGTTGGCGACGATGCGCTTGCCGGGCAGCGCCAGCCCCAGCCCGGTGAAAGCCGCGCGCACCCGCTCCTTGCTCTCGGCCACCGCCTTGTCCGCCAGGCCCACCACGGCGAAGTGGATCGCGCCGCTGGTCAGCTGCACCTCCACATCGACGCGCCGCGCCTCGACGCCCTCGAAGGCGACCGTCGTCACACGCCCGGCCACGTGAAAAACCCCTGATATCCCCACGACTTATCCACATCCGAGCATATCCCGCGGCCCGGATCAAGAACAAAAATAGAACAATCCGAGAGCTTGTGGCGATTCAGTGACCTAGGCGCCGCCGCCGACATGTCGTGGAAGCGGCACGGGACCTGCCGACCGGGTGTTGCGTCCCCGGGAGGAGCCCGGAACAAGCCGCAGTGGAACCGCTCGCGAGCGGACCCTCTCGCGGGTGGACCCTCTCGCGCTGGGCGCGTCGGTCACGGGGTCGAGAGCAGGTCGGGCTTGTCGGTCGAAAGGTCGACCGGGAAGGAGACGTGTTCCTGCACGATCCGCCATTGACCGTCCGCTTTCCGGAACACGTCGGAGACCCGGACCACCAGGTGTCGATGCTGGCCGTCCTTGGTGACGAAGTCGGTCGACTGGATGTTGTGGCCGTAGGCGACCGACCCGGCGACGGTGAGCGAAAGGTCGGACATGGTGGTGGGCGCGCCGCCGGGGAACAGGGCGAAGAGCTCCGCCCAGTCCTTCTTGTACGCCTCCCACCCCACGTACTGGCGAGGCGGCACGGCGTCGAAAACGAAGACGTCCGGCGCATAGACCGCCGTCAGCCCGGCCAGGTCCTCCGCGCTGAAGGCCTTGACGTAGTCGGCCTCGAGCGCGCGGAGCCGCGCTTCGTCGCTAGCCGGCGATGCGGCCGCGGACGCCACCCCGATGCTCGCCGCCGCCGCGGCGGACGCAACCACGCAGACGATCTTCCTCACGCCCTCGCTCCTTCGCTCCGATGCGAGACCGACCCCTCCCGACCGGCGGTCGCCGGGACCGTCCCTCGCGTTGATTCTAGGCCGGACGGACAATAGGCTATGTACGCAAGCTTGCGTATTGCGTCCAGGACGGGGATGCGCTCCCGCCAGCCACACCGTCGGATCGGTTGTCCGTGACGCCAGGCGTGCAGTCGCGGGCGCGATTAGGCGTCCAATATGCCGCCCTTCGATTTCCTCGATAGCTTATAGCGCCAGCGTCGAAGCGGTGCGCCAAGAATCAGTTTTCTGAATATTTGCCATTTTCCATATAGCGAAATCTGGATTTTAGTGCCGTTCGGAACGTACCAGTTATTGAGATGCGTTCTGCGGAACAGCCTATATCCGTGCGCCACCATTTGCCTGTGCTTGACCAAATCGTGAACGTCGTCTTCGAGTAAGATTAAGTCAGGAGCAAATTTGCGCAAGTCGAGACCTTCGAGCACGGCTATTTCAGCGCCTTCGACATCGATGGACAAGAAGTCTATCTTTTCAATTTGGGCCTCGGTCAGCATCGAGTTCAGGGTTCTGATCGGAACAAGCCGGCGCTCTTTGGGTGCGACGCCTTCCTTTATTCTCTCGCCGAGAGTGGAGAGGCCGCCGGCGACAAGCAGGGGCAGTTGCTTTCCCTCGTCCGCCGGGGCGCCCGCGGCGACGGCGTAGACGGTTGCCGACCTTGTCCGCCTGAGTCGATCGACACATTCGGCCAGCGGCTCCACGAGGATGCCGCTCCATCCGCACTGTTCGAGGTGGAAGGTCTGCGAGCCCACGACAGGATCGTTGGCCCCGACCTCCACGAAGACGCCTCGTTTCGATCCAAAGAACTCACGCACCAGCGAGGTCTCGTCGCCTCGCCTGAAGATTGCGGGCGCGAACAGGGTCTGGAGAGGCGGCAACGCGAACCGGGCCATGGCGAGCTCAATAGCGGCCCGATACTTTCGCAGGAAGTGGACGCGGCCCCTGGCCCGAAGGCGCCCGCGACGCGGCGTTGAGCCCACTCCGATGCCTGTCGGGTCCGGCTGTCATCGCTTCAGCGCGCTCAGCGCGCGCGCCTTGAACGCGCGCATGTCCGCCAGAGGCTCGCCCGGATGCACCAGCAGGCGCTCGCGCGCACGCAACTCGCGCCGCCACCAGAGAGCCAGCGCGCTCTCGCGGGACGTCAGCGCGCGACCGAGCTCCCCGGCCGTGATGAAAAGCCCAGGGTCTTGGAGCATGGTCTGAGTCTTGGCGGAAAAAACCAAGCCGCCGTCTTCCTCCTCGACGAACCAGCGGTGGTGGTCGAATCCGACCCGGATGGGCCGGCCGACGATCCTGCGCAACAGGTAGCCGCGCTTGTGGTGGAACGACTCCCTGAGGCGCGACGGCGTTTCGACGTAGCCGGCCGCGGCCACCCGCGACAGCTCCCGGCATACGGCGATGGGGTCCCGAACGTCCTCGAGGGTGTGACTGCAGAAGGCGAAGTCGAAGTGCTTGTCGGGAAAGGGCCACGGCGTCGAGCAGATGTCGTGGACCGACCAGGTCTCGGGCGTGAAGCGTGGGAGTTCGGCCCGATCGAGGGGCTCGCCGCGCTGGTCGAAATCAACGATGTCGATCACGTGGGTCGCGGTGTTGAGGGGCCCGTACGCGCCGCCGACATCCAGGACGCGCTTCGCGTCGCGCGTTTCGGCGAAAAGCAACGGCAGGTTTTCGGTCAGGAACACGCGGCGATTCCTCGCAAACGGTCGTTCGCGCCGGCATGATACGCATTTCAGCCAGTCCGACGTCCGATTTAGCCGCCCGCCCCGGTCGGCGCGACCGCCGACTGGCGTGAGCGCGCCGGAAGGCGGCTCCCCTAGACGATCCCGCGGATCTCCTGGATCCGGTCCCAGAGCGCCGCCGCGGCGTCGGCGCCGCCGAAGCGCTTCAGTTGCTGGGCGCCGGTGGGCGAGGTGACGTTGATCTCGGTGAGGTAGTCGCCGATCACGTCGATGCCGACGAAGAGCAGGCCGCGGTCCTTCAGCTCCAGCGCGATGGTGTCGCAGATCTCGCGGTCGCGGGCGGTGAGCTCCACCGGCTCGGCCCGGCCGCCGCGGGCGAGGTTGGAGCGCACCTGGCCCTCGCCCGGCACCCGGTTGATCGCGCCCACCGGCTCGCCGTCCACCAGCAGGATGCGCTTGTCGCCCTTGGTCACGGCCGGGATGAACTTCTGCGCGATCACCGCCTCGCGGCCGATCATGGCGTGGAGTTCCAGCAGCGCGTCGAGGTTGGGATCGCCCGCCGCCAGCTTCACCACGCCGGAGCCCTTGCCGCCGTAGAGCGGTTTCAACACGATGTCGCCGTGCCGGGCGTGAAACGCGTGCAGGGCGTCGGCGTCGGCGGTGATCAGGGTCGGCGGCTGCAAGCTCGGGAAGCCGGTGACGAACAGCTTCTCCGGCGCGTTGCGCACCTCGGCGGGGTTGTTCACCACCAGCGTCGCCGGGTGGATCTTCTCCAGGAAGTAGGTGGCGGTGATGTAGGCCATGTCGAAGGGCGGGTCCTGGCGCATCAGCACCACGTCGACGTCCGACAGGTCGCGCACCTCGACGTCGCCCACCGTGTGGTGGTCGCCGTGCACCGCGCGCAGGTTCACCGGCCGGCCACGCGCCAGCACCCGGCCGTCGTCGAGGCTGAGCTTCTCAGGCGCATAGACGAAGAGGCCGTGCCCGCGCGTCTGCGCCTCCAGCATCAGGAGGAAGGTGGTGTCGGTCTCGATGTTGACCCGCTCGATCGGGTCCATCTGCACGGCGACTTGCAGGGGCATTTGGGCTCCTAACTCCTCACCCGCCCGCAGGGGCGGGGGAGGGGGACCGCGAAGCGGTGGAGGGGGCGTTGCAGCCGCCCTGACCTATGGGGTCGGGCCGACGCGGACAAGCTTGCTTCGACAGATTTCGTGATGCGGCCAGCGCCCCCTCCGTCACGCTTCGCGCGCCACCTCCCCCGCGGCGCTACGCTTGCGGGTGAGGAGAGAGTGACGAGCGTCAGTTCAGCCTCAGGCGCATGCGTTCGCGCGCGGCTCGGGCCGAGAGCGCGGCGCCGCCGTCGAGGCGCTGGGCGTTGGCGAGGGCTTCCAGCGCGCCGGCCAGGGCGCCCTGGCCCTCGCGGGCGGCGGCGACGTCGATCCAGGGACGGTGATCCCTGGGATCGATCAGCGCCCGGCGCAGCGCCGAGCGTTCGGCCCGGGCGAAGTCGCGGCTGGCGATGGCCCTGGCGAAGATGTTGTTCTGCAGACGAATCAGCACCGCGCGGTCGCTGGCCGGCGCCATCAGCCGCTCCAGGCGCTCGGCGACGTCGGGCGTGAGCCCGGCGTGGAGGGCCCGGCGGGTGAGTTCGGACGGCAGCACGACCCGGCCCTCGCTGAACGGGTCCAGCGCCAGCGGGCCCTCGTCGGTCTCGATGCGCAACAGAAAGTGGCCGGGGAAGTCGACGCCGCGCACGTGGAGCCCGCACTTGCCCGCCACGTGCAGGTAGAACACCCCCAGCGTCACCGGCAGGCCCTTGCGGCGGCGCGCGACGCTGATCAGGTCGGTGTTGTCGGGGTGCTCGTAGGTGATGAGGTCGCCGGCCAGGCGCATGTCGCCGGCCATGGTCTCCGCGAGGGCTTCCTCGGGGGATTCCGTCTCCAGCCGCGCCTTCAGCCGTTCGACGGCTTCCGCCGCCAGCTCGCGCGCTTCGTCGGGGTCGCGGTCCGGGTCCTCGTGGACGGCGCAGGCGATCGCGGCCTCCAGCAGCGGGAACGCGGCGTCGGGCCGTAAGCCCACCTCGGCGAGATACCGCTCGGCCTCGTTCCGGGTCATCGCGCCCTGCTCAGTCTCCAAACCATGCGTCGGGAATATGACAAGGCCAGCGGCCGGGCGCGAGGGCCAAGAGGTCAAGGCGGACCGCGGCGTGCTTGAGGCTGGCGCGGCGGGCGGCGTAGGCCTCGCCGGCGCGCCGCAGTCTCTGGCGCTGCTGGTGGCTGACGGCGGCCAGGGCGGCGTCGCGGGTGGCGCGCAGCTTCACCTCCACCACCGCCAGCACGCCGCCCTTCTGCGCCAGGAGGTCGATTTCGCCCTGCGGAGTCTTCAGCCGGAAGCCGAGGATGCGGTAGCCCTTGGCCATCAGCCACAGCGCCGCCCACACCTCGCCGCGCCGCCCGGCCAGGCGCGCGGTGCGGCCGGCAGCGCTGCGGTCGCGCGCCATCAGCGGCCCTTCAGCGCCAGGGCCTGGCGGTAGAGCTCGCGGCGCGGCAGGCCTGTGGCGGCGGCGACCTCGCGGGCGGCGTCGGCCGGGGAAAGCCGCGCCAGCGCTTCGGCGAGCGCCGTCTCGGCGTCCTCGGCGGAGGCGGCGGCCTCGCTGGGCGGCCCGACTACGATCACCACCTCGCCCTTCGGCGCGGCGAGCGCGGGGTCGGCGGCGAGCGCCGCGAGATCGGCGCGAACCACCGTCTCGTGCAGTTTGGTCAGTTCGCGGGCGACGGCCGCCGGGCGCGGACCCAGCACGTCCGCCATGTCCGCCAGCGATGCGCCGAGCCGCGACGCGCCCTCGAAGAACACCAGCGTCGCCTGCACGCCCCGCACGCCCTCGAGGAATCCGCGCCGGGCGGCGGACTTCGGCGGCGGGAAGCCGGCGAAGAGGAAGCGGTCCGTCGGCAAGGCCGCCACGCCGAGCGCCGCCAGGGTCGACGAGGCGCCGGGGATCGGAAACACCGGCAGTCCCGCCGCGACGGCCTCGGTCACCAGCCGAAAGCCCGGATCGGAGACCAGCGGGGTGCCGGCGTCCGACACCAGGGCCACCCGGCCGCCCGCCTCCAAGGCCGCCAGCGCCTTCGGCCGCGTCCGCGCCGCGCCGTGCTCGTCATAGCGCTCCAGCCGGCCCTTGAGGCCGTAGACGGAGAGCAGCTTGGCGGTGACGCGGGTGTCCTCGGCGAGGATCAGGTCGGCGGCGGCCAGCACGTCGAGGGCGCGCAGGGTGATGTCGCGCAGGTTCCCGATCGGCGTCGCCACCAGATAGAGCCCGGGTGCGAGCGGCGCATCGTTGAGCGCGGGCGGCGGCGGACGCGGGGCCATGAGCGGAGGTTAGCCGGCGCCTCGGGCGAGTTCCACGATGATCCGATCGAGGACGGTGCGGCCGGCGGCCGTCGCGACCAGGCGATCCGGGGGCGTTTCGATGAGACCGGCCTCTCTCAGGGCTCGGATCGACTCCGGGTCGATCGCCAGAGCAGCCAGTTCGGCCAGCGCGACGCCCTCGACCGTACGCAATCCCATCAGCAGCCGCTCCTGCGCCGCTTCGAGCGCGGTGAGCCGGGTGCGTTCGGCAGGGCCGCGGCCGCTCGATCGGACGCCAGCGATGTAGTCGCCGACCCGCTTCGGCGTCAGCGTCGCCCAGCGCGCACCGCCGGTCGTTACCCGGCCGTGCGCGCCCGGACCGACGCCCAGGTAGTCGCCGCCGCGCCAGTAGATCAGGTTGTGCCGGGAGCGGGCGCCGGCGCCGCGCGCATGGTTGGAAACCTCGTAGGCGTCGAAGCCGGCGCCCTCCAGCACGTCTTG
>DATJRL010000465.1:0-3259 GCA_035504785.1 Caulobacteraceae bacterium | reverse complement strand
GGGCGCGGCGGCCAGCCGTCCCTCTGGGGGCTGGGAATATCGGGCGACCTGCCGATCGTGCTCGTCAAGATCGGCGACATCGAGGAGACCGGCCTCGTCCGCGAGGTGTTGCTGGCCTTGGAATATTGGCGGCTGCGGCGGCTCGCGGTGGACCTCGTGCTGCTGAACGAGCGGGCGACGTCCTATGTGCAGGATCTCCACGTCGCGCTCGAGGCGCTGGTCCGCGCCAACCAGTCCCGCGCCGAACTGGGCGACGAGCCGGGTGGCGGCCATGTCTTCCTGCTGCGGGCCGACCTCGTCCCGGAGGAGGTTCGCGCCATCCTCGGGTCGGTCGCGCGAGTGGTGCTGATCGGGGAGCGTGGGCGACTCGAGGACCAGCTGGAGAACGCGCCCGAGGCGAGGGTGACCCCCGAACGCCCGTCGCTGCGCATGCCGGCGGCGTCGCAATTGCAGATCGCTCGGCCGGCGCCCGAGCTGGAGTATTTCAACGGCCTCGGCGGATTCGCCGAGGACGGACGCGAGTACGTGACCATTCTCGGGCCGGGCCAGCGGACGCCCGCGCCCTGGATCAATGTGATCGCCAATCCGGACTTCGGCTTCCAGGCGGCGTCCGACGGGGGCGGCTACACCTGGTCGGTGAGCAGTCGCGAACACCAGATCACGCCGTGGTCGAACGATCCGGTCGCCGACCAGCCCTCCCAGGCGCTGTTCGTCCGCGACGAGGAGACGGGCGAGGTCTGGTCGCCCACCGCCAAGCCCATTCGCGACGAGTCGGCCACCTACGTGGCGCGGCACGGTTTCGGCTACAGCCGTTTTCAGCACGCCTCGCGCGGCATCGCCCTCGAGCTGCTAGAGTACGTCGCCCCCGACGATCCCGTCCGGATCTCGCGGCTGACGCTTCGGAACGTCACGAGCCGTCGCCGACGTTTGTCGGTCACCGCCTATGTCGAGTGGTCGCTGGGAGCCTGGCGCGAGGCGGCCGCGCCGTTCATCGCGACCAGCCGCGACGACGCGACGGGCGCCCTTATGGCTTCCAGCGTCTGGAACCCCGCCTTCGCGGAGCGCGTGGCGTTTCTGGACCTCGGCGGCCGGCAAGGCAGCTGGACCGGCGACCGCCGCGAGTTCGTCGGACGCAACGGCTCGCTCGCGGCTCCGCTGGCCCTGTCGGAGACCGGTCCCCTGTCCAATCGCCTCGGCGCGGGCCTGGATCCCTGTGGCGCGCTGCAGACGGAGATCGACCTGGCGCCCGGCGCCGCCATCGAGGTTCCGGTGCTCCTCGGGGACGCGGAAAGCCTCGCCGCGGCGCAGACGCTGGTGCGGCGCTACCGCGGCGCGGACCTCGACCAGACGCTCAGGGAGGCGACCGGGCGTTGGGACGCGATGCTCGGCGCCGTACGGGTGAAGACGCCGGACAGGTCGATGGACCTGATGCTGAACGGCTGGCTGCTCTATCAGACGCTGGCGGCGCGGCTGTGGGGCCGGGCCGGCTTCTACCAGGCGAGCGGCGCCTACGGCTTTCGCGACCAGTTGCAGGACGTCATGGCGCTCGGCTGGGCGAACGCGGGCGCCATGCGCGAGCAACTGTTGAGGGCGGCGGCGCGGCAGTACCCGGAGGGCGACGTCCAGCACTGGTGGTTGCCCAACACGGGGCAGGGCGTGCGCACGCGCATCTCCGACGACCGCGTCTGGCTGCCCTATGTCGCGGCGCACTACCTGGACGCCACGGCGGACGCCGCGGTGCTCGACGAGCCGATCCCCTTCATCGAAGGGCCGCCGCTCGAGTCCGGCGAGGCGGAGAGCTTCACCCAGCCGGCTGTCGGGACCAAGCCGGCGAGCCTCTATGAGCACTGCGCCAGAGCGCTCGACGTCAGCCTCACCAAGGGGCGGCACGGGCTTCCGCTGATCGGCGCCGGCGACTGGAACGACGGCATGAACCGGGTCGGGGCCGGCGGCCAGGGCGAGAGCGTCTGGCTCGCCTGGTTCCTGATCGACAACCTGAAGCGCTTCGCCCCGATCGCCGAAGCGCGTGGCGATGCGACGCGCGCGACCGCCTGGCGCCAATACGCCGAGGCGCTTGGCCAAGCCGTCGAGCGCGAGGCATGGGACGGCGACTGGTATCGCCGTGCATGGTTCGACGACGGGACGCCGCTGGGGTCCGTCGTCAACGACGAGTGCCGCATCGATTCGATCGCCCAGTCGTGGTCGGTGCTGTCGGGCGCCGGGGACGCCGAGCGAGCCGCCCGCGCGATGACCGCGGTCGACCGCGAGCTGATCCTGCCTCAGGACGGCCTTGCGCTTCTCTTCACGCCGCCGTTCGACCGGACGTCCCATGATCCCGGCTATATCAAGGGCTATCCGCCGGGGGTCCGCGAGAACGGCGGCCAATACACCCACGCCGCCCTCTGGGCGGCGATGGCTTTCGCGGCGCTGGGCGACGGCGACAAGGCCGGCGCGCTGTTCTGGATCCTCAACCCGATCAACCACGCGCGAACGCGCAGCGACATGCACCGCTACCGCGTCGAACCCTATGTGGTCGCGGCGGACGTCTACTCCGTCGCCGGTCAGGTGGGGCGCGGCGGCTGGACCTGGTACACGGGCTCGGCCGGCTGGATGTACCGGACGGGCGTCGAGAGCATCCTCGGGCTCCGGCGTCGCGGCGACAGCTTGGAAGTCGATCCCTGCATCCCGAAGTCCTGGCCGGGGTTCGAGGCCAGCGTGGCCCTTGGCGACGCCCGCTGCGACATCGTCGTCGCGAACCCGCACGGCGTCTCGCGAGGCGTCGTCGCCGCCACGCTTGACGGCGTGGCGGTCGCCGAACGACCCCCGCGCGTCCGACTCGGAACCGACGCCGGACGGCGGCGCCTCGAGGTGACGCTCGGCTAGCGAGAGTTGAAGTTAGACGCCATCAGCCCGTCACCCCGGACAAGCCCCCGACTCTACGGCACACAACTCTCGCCGAAGCGGGAGTTGGAATCCTTCTCCCCTTGCGGGCCAAAACTCCCCTCCCCCTTGCGGGGAGGGGCCGGGGGTGGGGGTGCGAGCACGACTGCCTGCCGTCGAGACTCGGAGATTCCCAAGCCGAATCAACAACGACCGATCTGACACCCCCATCCCCAACCCTTCCCCGCAAGGGGGAAGGGAGCTTTCGGAGCGATCTCATCGAATTGCGCAACAGGCCCGCAGGGGGAGAAGGGCGCTAGGATCGCGATTAAGATATTGAAATAGCTGGTGGTCTTCAGATGTGTGAATCTCGTAGGCC
>DATJRL010000464.1:0-4181 GCA_035504785.1 Caulobacteraceae bacterium | reverse complement strand
AGCGACGCTCAGTCCGGACGGGCGCCACATCGCCTTCCTCGCCCCGCGCGGCGGGGTGATGAACATCTGGGTCGCGCCCACCCACGACCTCGAGGCCGCGCGCCCCTTGAGCGCCGAAACCCAGCGGCCGGTGCTGATGTTCTTCTGGACGCACGACAGCGCCCGGCTGCTCTATCCGCAGGACTCCGGCGGCACGGAGAACTACCTGCTCTACGGCGTCGACCTCGAGGGCCGCGGCCAGGCCTATACGCCGTTCGAGAAGACCCGCGTCCAGGTCGTCCGCACCAGCCACGCCGTGCCCGACGCGATCCTGATCGGGCTCAACAACCGCGATCCGGCCTGGCACGACGTCTGGCGGCTGGAGCACGCCACCGGCAAGCTGACCGAACTCTGGCGCAACGAGGGCGGCTACGCCGGCGTCACCGCCGACCACGACTTCAGTCTGATCCTGGCCCAGAAGAACCTGCCGGATGGCGGCTCGGAGATCTTCCGGTTCGAGGCGGGCGGCGCGCTCACCAGCCTCTTCAAGTACGGCCTCGAGGACTCGCAGACCACCGCCGTCCTCCGCGCCCGCGACGCGCGCCACGTCTACATGCTGGACAGCCGCGGTCGCGACAAAGCCGCCCTCACCCTGTTCGACGCCGTCACCCGTGAGAGCCGCCTGGTTGCCGAGGACGCCAAGGCCGACGTGCGCGGCGTGATGCACGATCCCGAAACCGGCGGGGTCGTCGCCTATCAGGCCGAGTACCTGACCCGGCAGTGGGTGGGCCTGACGCCGGACGCGCAAGCCGCGATCGACTTCCTGGACGCCCACGCCGGCGGACAGTGGAGCCGGATCAGCCATTCCCACGACGACCGCCTCTGGACCATCGGGGTCGAGCGGGCCGGCTCGCCCGTCGTCAACTGCCTCTACGATCGCGACGCGGGCGCGCTCACCGATCTCTTCTCGACCCGACCGGAACTGGACGGCAAGCCGCTCTCGCGGATGCATCCCCTGGAGATCCGCACGCGCGACGGCCTGACCATGGTCTCGTACCTGAGCCTGCCGGCCGGCTCGGACAGCGATGGCGACGGCGCGCCCGACCAGCCCCTGCCGCTGGTGCTGTTCGTCCACGGCGGGCCGTGGGCGCGGGACGTGTTCGGCTACCACCCCTACCACCAGTGGCTCGCCAATCGCGGCTACGCGGTGCTGTCGGTGAACTACCGGGGCTCGACCGGTTTCGGGAAGGCCTACATCTCGGCAGGCGACCTCGAGTGGGGCCGCAAGATGCACGACGACCTCATCGACGCCGTCGAGCACGCGATCCGCACCGGCGTCACCACCCGCGACATGGTGGCGATCATGGGCGGTTCCTACGGCGGCTACGCGACCCTGGCCGGCGTCACCCTGACGCCGAAGGTGTTCCGCTGCGGCGTCGATATCGTTGGCCCCTCCAACCTCTTCACCCTGCTGGAGACCATCCCGCCCTACTGGGCCGCGATCTACGAGCAGTTCGCCCGGCGCATGGGCGATCCGCGCACGGAAGCGGGCCGCGCTCTGCTGAAGGAGCGCTCGCCGCTCACCTACGTGGACAAGATCGAGGTCCCGCTGCTGATCGGGCAGGGGGCGAACGACCCGCGGGTCAACCAGCGCGAGTCCGACCAGATCGTGGCGGCGATGAAGGCCAAGGGCATCCCGGTGACCTACGTGCTCTACCCGGACGAGGGTCACGGCTTCGCCCGCCCGGAGAACAACCTCGCCTTCAGCGCCATCGCCGAGGGTTTCCTCGCCGAATGCCTCGGCGGCGCCGCCCAGCCGATCGGCGACGATCTCAAGGGCTCCTCGGCGCAGGTTCCAGAGGGCGCCGACATCGTGGGCGGGCTGACCGAGGCGCTGGCGGCGCGGGGTTAGTTTCCAGAGGTCACCCATCGTCAGAGCGGCAGCAACAGGCGGGCGGCGAGGGCAAGGACCAGGGCCGGCGTCATGACGAACGCACCGACCTTCAGGAACCGCCAAAAGCCGACGTGCTCGCCCTCTCTGCGTATGGCCGCCAGCCACAGGATCGTCGCCAGCGACCCCGTGATCGAGAGGTTGGGACCCAAATCGACCCCGATCAGCACGGCGTCGACCAGGGGGCGGGTGGCGTGGGCCCTGGCGATGGCGACGCCCGCGACGAGGCCCGCGGGCAGGTTGTTGACGAGGTTGGCGCCGATCGCGACCAGGCCCGCCGCGCTCCATGACGTCGCGGCGGGCGCGGCGGCTTGGCTTCGCTGCAGAGCCGATCCCAGCGCGTCGATCGCTCCGGTCCCGGCCAGGCCCTCGACGAGGATGAACAGCGCCACGACCAGGAGCAGCACGGGCCATGCGATCGCCCGCAGCGCCGGCATCGGCGACGCGCGACGCGGGACGAGCACCAGCGCCAGGCTCAGCAGGCCCATGGTCGCGGTCGGCGGACCAAGCGGCTGGTCGAGCGCCGAAGCCGCCAGCATCACGACCACCGCCGCGGCGACGCCCGCCAGCGCCAACCGACCCTCGCGGGTCAGCCGCGGCTGCGGGACCTCGCGCTCGCAGGCGCCAGCCAGACCGCCGCGCTCGGCCCACGCCAGGGCGGCGAAGGTCGCCGGGATCGCTAGCGCAGAGGGCAGCGCGAAGCTCTCCAGCCAGCGCCCGAGCGGTGGCATGCGCCCGTCGAAGAGGACCAGGTTGGCAGGATTGGAGATCGGCAGCACGAAGCTCGCGGCATTGGCGACGAAGACGCAGGCGAAGAGGTGCGGCAACGGATCGGCTTTGGCGCGCCTGGCCGCCGCAAATACCGCCGGAGTCAGCACCACGGCGGTGGCGTCGTTGCACAGGAAGGTCGTCACCACGACCCCCGCGCCGTAGACCAAGAGCAAGAGCCGCCATCGCGACCCCCTGGCCCGGTTCACGGCGAAGGCGGCCAGCGCGTCGAACAGGCCCTCGCGACGCGCGACCTCGGCCAGCAGCATCATGCCCCCGAGGAACAGACAGACATCGACGGCGCCGCCCGCCGCGGCGAGCGCGCGCGCTGGCGACACCAGCCCGAACATCACCAGCGCCAGGGCGCCGCCGCCGGCCCAGAGCGCCTCGGAGGTCCGGCGTGGCCGCACCAGCATGCCGGCCGCCGAGACCAGCGCGATCGTCCAGACGGCGACCTTCGCGCCCTCGGTCATCCGGCCGCACCCATGAGCCCAAGTTGGCCGAACGCGCGGCTGGGGCGCAATGGCGCGCGCGGGTCCTTTGGTCACTGCCGGATTACGCCAACAGCGGCAGCTTCAAGGCCCGCTGCACCCACGGCAGCGCCGTGGTCAGTTGTTCGCGCTGGACGCGGCGCACGAACGGGGCGTCGGGAATGGGCGGCAGGCCGGCGCGGGCGGCGAAGTAGCCGCAGACCCAGGCGGCGACCTCGGGCGCGTCCGGCAGGATCGCCTCCGGCGGCGGCCCGCCTTCGAACGCCAGGCTGGGCAGCCAGCCGCCGAGGTCGAGGTCGGCGCTGCCGAGGCACGACGCCGCCCAGTCGACGAAGACCGGGCCGCGCGGCGAGAAGCAGATGTTGTCGCTGCGCAGGTCGAAGTGGATGAGCGCGGACCCCGCGGTGACGCAGGCGGTCTCGGCCTCGACGAGCGCCGGCAGGGATCGGGCCAGCCAGTCAGGGTCGACCAGCCCGAGCGAGAGGAACGGCGCCGGGACGCTGGCGACCTTGCGCCAGCCGAGGATGCCCTCGCCGCCTTGGTCCGCCCAGCTGGGCAGGTCCGGCGTCAGGGCGTGCATCGCCCGGATGGCGGCCAGCGCATCGGCGACGCGCGCCTCGGTCCATGGCGGAGGCCACGCCGCGCCGCCCAGGTCCTCGATGACCAGGAAGGGCCGCGTCGGGTGGTCCTCGCCGCCGAGGAAGCGGGGCATGAACGGGGCGGCGAAGGCGCGGTAGGCGACCAGTTCCCGCCGCAGCATGCGCGCGGTCACCGGCGTCGTCGCCACCTTCACGAACGCCGACTCCGCGCCTCGCCGCACCATGCGCCGCTCCGCCGGCGTGTAGCCGCCGTGCACGCGGGTCCAGGACGAAGGCGTCCAGCCGAGGATGGCGGCGACGTGGTCGGTCAACTCCGGGTCGATCGAGTCGGGCTCGGGCGCGTCGGACATGGGTCGCAGAACAGGGTCCGGGCCGGTCGGCGTCAAGGCTCGA
>DATJRL010000463.1:0-2786 GCA_035504785.1 Caulobacteraceae bacterium | reverse complement strand
CCTCATGGTGGAACTCGGCCGCGCCGAGGCGCTGCTGCGCCGCGACGAACTGATCCCGCGCGAAAGCTTCCGCAACGGCGACCGCGTGCGCGCCTACATCTACGATGTGCGCGAGGAACCCCGCGGCCCGCAGATCTTCCTCAGCCGCACGCATCCCGGCTTCCTCGCCAAGCTGTTCGCGCAGGAAGTGCCGGAAATCTACGACGGCATCATCGAGATCAAGGCGGTGGCGCGCGATCCCGGCAGCCGCGCCAAGATGGCGGTGATCAGCCGCGACAGCTCGATCGATCCGGTCGGCGCCTGCGTCGGCATGCGCGGCAGTCGCGTGCAGGCGGTGGTGCAGGAGCTGCAGGGCGAAAAGATCGACATCATCCCCTGGTCGCCGCAGGCCGCCACTTTCGTGGTGAACGCGCTGGCGCCGGCCGAGGTGACCAAGGTCGTCATGGACGAGGAAGCCGGCCGTGTCGAAGTGGTCGTGCCGGACGAGCAACTCTCGCTGGCCATCGGGCGCCGCGGGCAGAACGTGCGGCTGGCGTCGCAGCTCACCCGCTGGGACATCGACATCCTGACCGAGGCGGAAGAAAGCGAACGCCGCCAGGAGGAGTTCCGCCGCCGCTCCGGCCTGTTCGTCGAAGCACTGGACGTGGACGACGTGATCGCCGGCCTGCTGGTGACCGAAGGCTTTAACTCGGTGGAGGAGTTGGCCTTTACCCCGCTGGAAGAAGTCGCCTCGATCGAGGGCTTCGACGAGAGCGTCGCCGAAGAACTGATCCGCCGCGCCGAAACCTTCCTCACCCGCCGCGATACCGAACTGACGGAACAACGCATCGCGCTGGGCGTCGGCGACGACGTGGCGGCGATCGAGGAGCTGACGCCGGCCATGCTGGTCGCGCTCGGCGAGAAGGGGGTGAAGACGCTGGACGACCTGGCCGACCTCGCCTCCGACGAACTGATCGAGATCGTCGGCGCCGACAACATGGACGAGGCGACGGCCAACCAGGTGATCATGGCGGCTCGCGCGCATTGGTTCGCAGCAGATGAGGCCGCCGCCGAGCACGCGGCCCAGGAGGCGAGCCACGATTGATGCGGAGCCGATCGCTTCGGCAGACCAGGAAGCACAGGACGAAACCGGCCCGCTGCGTCGCTGCGTGGTCACGCGTGAAAGGTTGCCCAAGGAACGGCTGATCCGGTTCGTTGTCGGGCCGGATCGTGTTCTGGTGCCCGACCTGAATGCCGACCTGCCGGGACGGGGAATGTGGTTGAGCGCGTCGAAGGATGTGCTAGAAACCGCCCGCGACAAGGGTGGACTGGCCCGAGCGTTCGCCAGGGCCGCCCGTGGCCCGGTCACAGTGCCCCAAGACCTTCCTGCTCTGCTCGAAGCGGCGCTGCTCCGGCGGATCGGCGAGTTGGTTGGTCTGACCCGCCGTGCCGGCCAAGCCGTTGCGGGCTTTGAGAAGGCGCGGGAGTGGCTGCGGACCGGCCGGGCCCGGCTGGTGCTGGAAGCGTCGGACGGAAGCGCGGCAGAGCAAGCGCGGTTCCTGTCCGGCAGCGCGGGGAAGGTGGTGGTACTCGCCCCTTTGCCGGCGGCGGCGCTGGGGCGCATGTTCGGGCGCGATCACGTGGTGCATGTGGCGATCGCGCCGGGGCGGTTGGCCGAGCGGCTTCACATCGAGGCGGACCGGCTGGCCGGGTTGCGAGGACAAGAATTGGGTTTCCCTGGCTCGGGTGGCTCAAGACTGACGCCAGGTGGCCTTGACAATAGCCCGTCGGGCGACGAAGCGGCCTGATTGTCATCCCCGCGCAAGCGGGGACCCAAGCGGCTCCATCTCGGTGGTGCGCTGCTTGGGTCCCCGCTTGCGCGGGGATGACGATCAGGGCGGATCAGGGAAAGGGCCTGGGCCAGTTGGCCAAAGGCTTGGTGCATAAAAGGGCAGGCAACTGCCGGATCGAACGAATAGTTGGGTGTCAACGGGTAAAGCATGAGCGAAAGCAACGATCAGGACGCTGGCAAGACCCGGCTCTCTCTGCGCCCGTCGGGACGCCTGGAGTTGGGCCGCACCGTCGACGCCGGCTCCGTGCGGCAGAGTTTCAGCCATGGCCGGTCGAAGGTGGTGCAGGTCGAGGTGCGCAAGAAGCGCGCGCCCGTCGGTGCGCCCGGCGCGCCGTCTGGTCCTCCGACACCCACGCCCACACCCAGCGCTCGGGGTCCCGTGCCCGCCGGGCGGCCGCCCGCCGGCGCCGGCCGAGCGCTGACTCAGACCGAATTGGCGGCGCGCCAGCGCGCCCTGGTGGAGCAACAGCGGGAATCCGCCAAGCGCGAGGCGGAACGGCGCGAGCAGGAGACGATTTCCATTTTGTCCGCGGCGGAGGAAGCTCGCCGCCGCGAGGAAGAGGCGCGCAAGGCGGCCGAAGAGGAAGCCCGCCGCCAGGAACAGGAAGCGGCGCAGCAAAAGGCCGAAGAGGCCGCGCGCCAGGCCGAGGAGGCCACGGTCACGGCACAAGTGGCCACCGCCAAGGCGGGACCGGCTACGGCCCGCGCGCCGGATGAGCAACGCCGGCGTCCGCCGGCGGCTGCGCCATCCCCCGCCGCGCCCCAGCCGACGCCGACCGAAACGCTGCGCCTGCGTCCTGGCGCGAAGGCCGTGGACGACGACGACGAGACCAGGCCGGTCCGCCGCGCCGGCCCAGGCATGCCGCCGCGCCGGCCACCGGTCGCCGCGCCGAAGCAGGGCGACCGCCGCCGTCCTGGCCGCATCGACGTGCAGGCGGCGATCGAGGGTGAGGAC
>DATJRL010000462.1:0-13395 GCA_035504785.1 Caulobacteraceae bacterium | reverse complement strand
GGCCTTGGCCTCGGGGTCCGTCGAGAACCGGGCGTGATGACGAGCCATGACGTCGATCGACGTCTGCGCCCAGACGCTCCACTGGTAGAGCCGGGCGCGGTCAGCCGGTGACGCAGGCCACAGCGGCCCGCCGTAGCGATCTCCGAGGTAGAGGTTGATGTCCATCGACTCCCAGACCACGAGCCCGCCATCGTCCTCGAGCACCGGAACCCGGGCGTTTGGGTTGAGCGCCGCAAGCCTCGCCGCGTCCTCCGGCCGCCCCCACGGCCTGAGCGGGACCTGTCGGTACGCGAGCCCAAGCTCCTCCAGGCAGATCAGGCTCCGGCTGGGCCGCCCCCGCGAGCTTCCGTAGAGCGTGATCACGGCGGTGGCTGCCTACGGCCTAAAGCCGAGCGCGCGCGGACCCAGCCTTTGCGGCAGGGTGACGAGGCGCCAGGCGTTCTCCACCCACTCGCAGACGAGCCGGCGGGTGTCGCGCGGATCGATCATTTCCTCCATCTGGAAGCGGTTCAGCGGTCCGATCGGGCCGCGGGCGCTCTCGATGCGGGCGTTGATCTCGGCCCGCAGCGCCGCCGGATCGGCCGCCTCGGCGAGTTGGCGCTTGTAGGCCGCTTCGATGCCGCCCTCCGGCGGAATGCCGCCGACGTCGGCCGCCGGCCACACCACCCGCGCCGAGACCCCGCTCCTGGGCGTCGCGTAATTGTTGCCGGCGACGCCGAACGAACGGCGCATGATCACCGTGTAGATCGGCACAGAGACCTGGGCGAAGGCGATCATCCACTCGCCGCCCTTGCGGATCGTCCCGGTCCGCTCGTGCTCCAGACCCACCGCGAAGCCGGGATTGTCGTTCAGGTTCAGGATGGGCAGGTGGAAGACATCGCAGACGTCGAGATGCCGCCTGAGCTTGTCGCAGCCGTCGGCCGTCAGCGCGCCGCCGTTCACATGGCGGCTGTCGGAGGCGATCACGCCCATCGGGTAGCCGTTGAAGCGCACGAAGCCGGTGATCTGGTCCGTGCCCCACAAGGGACCGACCTCGAAGAACGAGTCCCTGTCGGCCATCAGCCGGATGGCGCGGCGCATGTCGAAGGTGGTGGTCCGCTTGCGCGGCACGATGGTGAACAGTTCCTCCTCGCGCCGATCGACCGGGTCGTCGCTGACGACGCGGGGCGGTGGCTCGTACACGGACGATGGCAGATAGGAGAGGAAGCGTCTGGTCTGGCCCACGGCGTCCGCCTCGGTCTCGGCGAGGTTGTCGACCGAGCCGTTGCGGCAGTGGATGCGCCAGTCGCCGAGGTCCTCCTTGGTGATGTCGTAGCCCATGGCGTGGGCGACCACCGGCGGCCCGGCGACGAAGAGCTGGGCGATGTCGCGCACCATCACCGAGAAGTGGCCGAGCACGGCCTTGGCCGCGCCGATGCCGACGACGCTGCCGAGCAGCACGTTGACCACCGGCACGGTCGCCAACTGCTCGGCGAACATCGTCGAGCCGAGGTGTCCGGGCAGGAAGGAGCCGCCGCCGCCCGCCACGCGCGGCCGTCCGGCGGTGATCGCCCCGGAGCTCTCCTGGGCGCGGCTCTCGCCCTCGGTCTGCTGTCGCGGCACCATCGCCGCGACGCTGCCGCCGCCTGACGAGCCGTCGAGCAGGCGGATCGAGGGGCATTTGAACTCCAGCGCCAGCCGGTCGAGGTAGCCGCTCTTGGCGCCGATGGAGCCGTCGGCATGGCCGCCGCGCGACGTGAAGTCGTCGGCGCAGACCACCGCCTGCCGCCCCTCGATCTTGCCCCAGCCGCCCACATGGTTGGAGGGCGTGAAGTCCGCGATGGCCCCGTCGGCGTCGTAGGAGGCGAAGCCGGCGAGCGAGCCCACCTCGCGGAAGCTGCCGGGGTCGAGCACGAGGTCGATGCGCTCGCGGCAGGTCAGCTTGCCCCGGCTGCGCTGACGCACCACGCCGGGATCGGTCGAATCCGGAGCGAAGCGGGCGTGGGCGATGTCCTGCAGCGCCCGCACCTCGGCCAGCGTCGGCGCCCAGCTGTCGTCGCCGTGGTCGCGCGGTCCGGGCGGACCGCCCGCGCCGGGCGCGATGGTCACCAAAACCTGGCCTGCCGCGACGCTGCCGCCCACTTCCACCGGCGCCACCTCGCGCACCACGCCGGCGCAGGGCGCGGTCACCGCGGTCTCCATCTTCATGGCGCTGACCACCAGGAGCGTGTCGCCAGCCGCGACCTCGACGCCCGGCGCGGCGATCAGCTCGATCACAGCTCCACCCATCGGGCATTCGACGCCGGCGTCGCCGTCGCCGACCCTTAGGGACGGCGGCGCCACCAGCGCCTCGATCGCCGCCGAGCGAACGCCGGTCAGGGCCGCGCCCTGTTCCGCCAGCAGCGCCTGGGCCCCCGCTGGTGGCGACACAGCCGGGACCATCAGTTCCGGGTGGTCCGTCAGCAGCGTCGTGCGCGCGTCCCCCGCCCGCACTTCGGGTCGCGCCAGGATGGCCTGCAACGCCGCCAGGTTGGTCGGCAGGCCGACGATCTGGAAGTCGGCAAGCGCCCGCGCCGCGCGCTCCAGCGCCGAAACCAGCGTGCCGGACGAGTTGGAGACCCCGATCACCTTGGCGAACATCGGATCGAACTGCGGCGGGGGCGCGAGGCCGAGATACGCGCAGGAATCGACCCGCACGCCGGGCCCGGCCGGCTCCTTGTAGCCGGTGATGACGCCGGCGCCGGTCGCCGTCACCCGCGCCTGGACGGCGAAGCCGCGCGGCGGCGGCGCGTCCGCCTGGGCGCGCAAGTCGAGGTCCGCGAGCGTCTCGCCGGCGGCGAGCCGGAACTGCGCCTCCACAAGGTCGACACCGGTGACCATCTCGGTCACTGTGTGCTCCACTTGGATGCGCGGGTTGCACTCGATGAAGCAGGCCTCGCCGGACGCCGGGTCGAGCAGGAACTCCACCGTGCCGGCGCCCAAGTAGTCCGCCGCGGCGACGAGATCGATGGCGTCGGCGAGCATCTTCCGCCGCAGCCCCGCCTCGAGGTTCGGCGCCGGCGCGACTTCCACCACCTTCTGGTTGCGCAGCTGCACCGAGCAGTCGCGCTCGAAGAGGTGGATCACATCGCCGGTCCGATCGGCCAGCACCTGCACCTCGATGTGGCGCGGCCGCTCGATCAACTTCTCGACGAACAGCGATCCGTCGCCGAACGCGGCCTCGGCCTCGCTGCGGCAGCGGGCGAAGGCCGGCGCCATCTCGCCCTCGCCATCGACACGCCGCATCCCGCGCCCGCCGCCGCCGGCCGCAGCCTTCAGCATCACCGGATAGCCCAGCGCGTGGGCGATCGCCTTCGCCGCCTCGGCGTCGCCCACCGCATCGGTGCTGCCGGGCACAACCGGAATCTCGAGCGACGCCGCCAGCGCCCGCGACTTCACCTTGTCGCCGAACAATTCCAGCGTCTCGGGCTTGGGACCGATGAAGGCGAAGCCCTCCGCCGCGCAACGCCGCGCAAAAGCGGCGTTCTCGGAGAGGAACCCGTAGCCCGGGTGCACCGCATCGCACCCGGCGGCCCGCCCCGCTTCGATCAGCGCGTCGATGTCCAGGTAGGCCTTCACCGGGTCGCCGCCGGCGGCGCCGATCGGACGGGTCGTGGTGGTCATCCGGGTGTGCAGGGCGAGCGCGTCGGCGGCGGCGTAGACACTGACGCTCTCGACGCCGAGCGAAGCCGCCGCCCGGGCGATGCGAATGGCGATCTCGCCGCGATTGGCGATCAGGACACGCTTGAACACGTCGGCGAACCTCCCGAGGTCTTTTTCGAGACTTAGATCACGTGGGACGCCGGCCACCAATCCTCCGACGCCGGGGACCTCAGAGGGACATGGCGGGGCGAGGCGGTTGACGCCGCCGCCAGGTGGCCGGCGGAACCCCGTACTCGCGGCGGAACGCGCGGATGAACGCGGTGTCGGTCTGATAGCCCACGTCCTCGGCGATCTGGGCCAGGTTGGCCGCCCCGCCGCGCAGCAGGTTGGCCGCCAGCACCATCCGCCACTGGGTCAGGTGCTGCATGGGCGAGGCGCCGACCAGTTGCTGGAACCGCTCGGCCAGCACGGACCGCGAGGCGCCGGACGTCCGCGCCAGCTCTTCCAGGGTCCAAGGGTGCGCGGGATCGCGATGCAAGGCGGCCAGCGCCGCGCCGACCACCCTGTCCCGCACGCCGGCAAGCCAGCCGGTCCGCTCGGCGTCCGCTTCGGCCATGTAGAGTCGGAGCACTTCGATGAAGAGCACCTCGGCGAGCTTGGCCAGCACCCCGGATCCGCCCGGTCGCGGCGAGCGCGCCTCCGCCAGGGCATAGCCGACCGAACTCTCCAGCCAGGCGCCGGCCGCGGAGCCGCGGACATTGACCGTCACCACGGGCGGCAACCCAGCCAGCAGCATCCGCGCCAGCCGCGCATCGCAGGCCATGTAGCCGCAGACGATGCGCGTAACCGCCCCGCCGCCGCCATAGGCGAGCTGGCGCGGGCGCCTGGCCAGTACGTCGGCCAAACGCCGCCCCTCGCCCGCCGGCGCCCCAGGCTGGGACGACATCCGGTGGCCGTCGCCGCGCGGGAACACGACGATGTCGCCCGCCACCAGTCGCTGCGGCGCCTCGCCGTCCAGCTCGACCCAGCAGTCCCCCTCGGTGATCAGGTGGAAGATCACCACCTTCTCGGCGCCCGGCTCCAGCAAGGGGGCAGCCGCGTCAGCCGGCGGCGAGGCGTAGCACCACGGCGCGGAGAAGCGGGCGTTGATGAAAATCGCGCTGGTGAGACGCACCACGCGCAGCGTCTCCGAAAGCGCGTCCATCAGCCGGCGGCCTCGACCCGCACCGCCAGCGGCCGAGGCAGCTGCAAGGCGGCCGCGACCGGAGAGATGGCGTTGGCCCGTTCGACGAGCGCCGCCAGCGCTTCCATCGCGACGCCCGCCGCCGCGACGCGCACCACCATTTCGAGTTGGCTCGGGCCGGGGTCGACCGGCGCGCCGCCCGCGTCCGGCAGCTCGAACAGCCCTCGCACATCGGAGCGGCTCCTGGCTTCCACCTCCAAGGCGGTGAGTTCGATCCCCTCGCGAGCGGCGACGGCGGCGATGCAGGTGGCGAGGCAGGCGGCGAGGCCGGCGCGAAGCAGCCAGCCCGGCGATGGCCCGTCCTCGCCGCCGCCAAGTTCACGCGGCAGGTCGGTGGCCAGTCCCAGCCCGCGCGGGTCCGTTGTAAGCACGCGCGCGCCACCGAGCCAGCGGGCCATCGCCGGCGAGTCGTCATGAAGACCGGCGGAGGGTCGGCGTCGGAGCACACGCTCCATTCGATCGAACGCCTGGGCGATCTGATTGCTCGCCATCTCGCAAGAGCCCTTGTTGCGGGTCTGACACGATCCTAGTGCAAGCCGGCCCGGGACGCACGTTCGGCAAGTTCCGGACGATCGGTCAGGCTTGGGCGACGGGCAGGCAGGACGCTATCCGCCTCTCCGCGCGACACAGGCAGTCAGGAACCAACCCAGGAGTGGCTGCGATGGCCGGCATCCTCATGGGCGTCTACGGCGCCCTCACCTACCTGTTTTTCTTCGCGACCTTCCTCTACGCGATCGCGTTCGTCGACGATCTGCCGTTCGCGCCCAAGACGCTGGACAGCGGACCCGCTGGCCCGCTCGTTCCGACCCTGATCATCGACGCCGCTCTGCTCGGACTCTTCGCCGTCCAGCACAGCGTGATGGCCCGGCCGGCGTTCAAGCGCTGGTGGACCAAGATCGTCGCGCCGCCGATCGAGCGGACGACGTACGTGCTGTTCGCCAGCGCGGCCCTGGTGGTGATGTACGTCTTCTGGCGTCCGCTGCCGGCGACCGTCTGGAGCGTCACGCCGGGGCCGTTGGCCACCGGCCTGCTCACGCTCTCGCTGATCGGCTGGGGGATCGTGCTGATCTCGACCTTCCTGATCAGCCACTTCGAACTGTTCGGACTCGCCCAGGTCTACAACCGCCTGCGCGGCGCGCCGCAGCCAGCGCATGAGTTCCGCACCCCGGCGTTCTACAAGCTGGTGCGCCACCCCATCTACGCCGGCTTCATCATCGCCTTCTGGGCGACGCCGACGATGACGGTCGGGCATCTGATCTTCGCCGTCGGCACGCTGGGTTACATTCTTGTCGCGATCCAGCTGGAAGAGCACGACCTCGTCGGCGTGTTCGGCGACCGTTACCGCGCCTACCGGCAGCAGGTCGGAATGTTGTTGCCCAAGCTGGCGGGCGGGAAGGCGCCGCACGTCGCGCCGACGCCGAAGGCCTAGGGCCGCCTGTCAGACCCCCATCGGCGCGCCGGAGCCGGTGGGGACCGCCGCGCCGCCGGGCACGGTCGGAGCGACGGACGGCAGGGCGTTGGCGCGGGCGATCTCGCCCAGCAGCGCGGCCGACGGCTTGATCGCCCGGCGCATGGTCGACCGGTCGACGCCGATCAGGCCAAACTTGGGGCCGTAGCCGCGCATCCACTCGTAGTTGTCGAGCAGCGACCAGTAGAAGTAGCCGCGCACGTCGACGCCCTCGTCCATCGCCCGGCGCAACTCGCTCAGCGCTTCGACGATAAACGCAGCGCGGCGGCGGTCGTCCTCGCCCGCCCAGCCGTTCTCGGTGACCAGGATCGGCGTCCTGGTCCGCTCCCAGGCGAAGCGGCAGGCGCCGGCCAGCGCCTGCGGCCGGTCCTCGTAGCCCATCATGGTCAGCGCGTGGCCGGCTTCCGGTCCGCTCGTCCCGTCGCGCTTGGAGACGACGCGGGAGTAGTTCTGCACGCCGATGAAGTCGTCGCCCTTCACCGCGTCCAACACGACGCCGTAGTAGTCGTTGCGGCGCCGGTCGCGGAGCGCCTCGGCGCCCGGCTCGGCCTGCTCGTCCTGCAGCGCCAGCGTCACGCCGACCCGACACTCCGGGCGCGCGGACTTGATCGCGTCGCGCCCTTTCCGGTGCGCAGCGACGCCCTGGCCCAGGATCGCCTCCGGCGGCGTGAACAGGAAGAATCGCTCGACCCCGCCGCCCAGCACAGCCTCCGCGGCCTCGAGGCGCGGCCGCCCTCGTTCCGAACGCAGACGCTCCATCACGCCCTCGGCGATGAAGAGCGGCAGGTTGAGCTCGTTGATGGTGCAGGCGGTCTCGAACCCCCGCAGCGCCTTCGCCGCATGCTCGCAGTAGCGCGCGAAGCGATCGGGGAACTCGGGATCGGTAAAGCCGCCGCGCCGCGCTTGCCACAGCGGGAGGGTGAAGTGATGAAACGTCAGCACCGGCGCCACGCCGCGCGCCAGGCAGTGGTCGATACAGCGCTGGTAGTGGTCCAGCGCCGCCGCCGAGAACGCCCCCTCCTCCGGCTCGACCCGCGCCCACTCGATGGAGAACCTATAGGCCGCGAGGCCCAGACCCGACAGGATGGCCATGTCGTCGCCGAAGCGATGGTACTGGTCGACGCCGTCGCCGGATGGCTCGCGGAACAGCGAGGGCTGGGCGTGCTCCAGCGCCCAGCAATCGGAGGCGACGTTGGCGCCCTCGACCTGATGCGCCGCCGTGGCCGCGCCCCAGACGAAGCCGGTCGGGAAAGCTCGTTCTGTCAATGGAGACCCTTCAGCCGAACAGGAAATGGTTGGCGAGATCGGCGCGGATCTCCTGCATATGGGTGTAGTACTGCAGGAAGCCGCCGTTGTAGTTGCCGTCCTGGCGGCGGTTGAACTCGCCCTCGAAGTTGTAATAGCCGGGCGTGCAGTCGGCGTTGCGGCTGGTCTTGCCGCGGTGCGCGATCACCTCCTGCACCCACCATTCCTCCGTCTCGGGCTTCACGTCGATCTCCGCCGCGCCGCGCTCGCGCGCCAGCTTGATGCACTCGGCGATGTGGTCGCCCTGGGTCTGCAGCATGAACGTCAGGTTGAACTGGAACGAGGCCTGGTAGCCGCCCATGATGAACAGGTTCGGGAACCCGTGGGTGTGCACGCCGAACAGGGTGCGGATGCCGTCGGCGTAGACCTCGTTGATCTCGCGCCCGTCGCGGCCGCGGATCTCGTTGTAGATCCCGGTCTTCTGCACTTCGAAACCGGTGGCGTAGATCAGCAGGTCCAGCGGATAGGTCCGGCCCTCGAAGACCGGGCCTTCCGGCGCGATCTCGGTGATGCCCTTTCCCCTGGTGTCGACCAGGTGGACGCTGGGAATGTTGTAGGCGGGCAGGTAGTCGTCGTCGAAGCACGGCCGCTTGCACATGAACATGTACCAGGGCTTCAGGGACTCGGCCGTGGCCGGGTCCTCGACGATCTCGTCGATGCGCTGGTGGATACGCATCATGTGATCGATGTTGGCGTTCTCCTGGCGACGAATTTTCTCCTCGCGCGACAGCTGGTCGAGTTCCGACTTGCGCGCGAGATCCTCGGGTCGGCCGTTGATGTGCTTCATCCGACGGGCCTGCTGCCAGCCGGGCCGAAGCCGCTCGGCCCACTCCGGATCGGTGGGCCGATCGCCGCGGATGTCGATGCCCGACGGCGTGCGCTGGAACACGTAGAGTTCCTTCGCCGTCTTCGCGAGCCGCGGGATCGCTTGCACGGCCGACGCGCCGGTGCCGATGATGCCCACGACCTTGTCGGACAGCTTCTCCAATTCCTGGCCGGTATAGGCGTAGTCCCAGCGCGACGAATGGAACGAGCGCCGGGCGAAGCGCTCCATGCCCTCGATCTTGGACAGCTTGGGCTTGGAGAGCGTGCCGTTGGCGCAGATCACGAACTTGGCGCGCATCTCGTCGCCCCGGTCGGTCTTCAGCACCCACCGGTGGGCGGCCGCGTCCCACGCCGTCGAGATGATCGTCGTACGGAAGACAGCCAGATCGTAGAGGTCGTAGCGCCGCGCGATCGCCTGGCAGTGGGCGTAGATCTCCGGCCCCTTGGCATAGAGCCGCGAGGGCACGTAGCCCATCTCGTCCAGCAGCGGCAGGTAGTCGTAGGACGGCACGTCGCACGCCGCGCCGGGATACCGGTTCCAGTACCACGTCCCGCCGACATCGCCGCCGCGCTCGACGATACGGATGCTCTCGACTCCCCGCTCGCGCAGCCGCGCCGCCGTCAGCAGGGCCGAGAAGCCGCCGCCGATGAACAGCACCTCGACCTCGTCCTTGATCGGCTCGCGCGGGTCCTCGCCCTCGGCCCACGGATCGCTGGCGTACTTGGCCAGCGCCCCGCTGAAGTCGGAGGTGAACTGGCTGGTGCCCTCGGGCCGGTAGCGCAGCCGCAGGTCCCGCGCCTCGGCGAATCTGTCCTTGATCGCGTCGTAATAGGCTTGGCCGTCCTCAGGCGTCAAACCGTCCAGCGGCGCGATACTACCCACGTCGTCGGCCATGTGGCGCTCTCCCGTGCGTGGCTTCTTGGCTTTCGAACCACGTTGGTACGGGAAGGCCGTGCTGGCAAGCAGCGCGAATCCCCGCTGGGGGCAGCGGCCGGACGAAGGGGGTCCGCGCGGCGGAGAGCCCCTCCAACCGCTCCGCGGTCCCCCCTACGGGTGAGGAGGAGAGATTACAGCGCCTGCTCCACCGCGCTCGTGATGCTCTCGTCGAGCGGGTCGGTGCGGGGGCCGAACGCGGCGACGGCTTCGCCGTCCTTGCCCAGCAGGATCTTATGGAAGTTCCACACCGGCACGGCGGTCGTTCCGAGCTTTTCCTCGGCCCAGGCGTAGAACGGGTGGCGGGACGCGTCCTTGACGTCGACCTTCGAGGTCATCGGGAAATCGACGTCGAACTTCAGCTGGCAGAAGGTCTTGATCTCGTCCTCGCTCCCCGGCTCCTGGCCGGCGAACTGGTTGCAGGGCACGCCCAGCACGACCAGGCCCTGATCCCGATAGTCCCGATAGAGCTTCTCCAGACCCTCGTACTGCGGGGTCAGGCCGCATCTGGAGGCCGTGTTCACCACCAGCACCGGCTTGCCCCTGAAGGTGGAGAGCGGCAGCGGGGCGCCGTCGATCGAGGTGAAGGAGAAGTCGTAGGCGTTCGACATCGAGGTTCCTCGGGTGCGTTGGAGGCGGGCGTTCAGACCAGGCCCTGTTGGGCCATAGCCTGCTCCACGGCGAGCGCGAGGTCCAGCGCCCGGGCGCCGTCGCGGGCGCTCGCCAGCGGGGCCGGACGCTCGCCACGCACCGCCGCGACGAAGGCCGCCAGGCTCGCGCCCAGCCGGTCCTTGAAGGCCGGCGTCTCCTCGAAGTTGCGGTCAAGCGGGAAAGGCGTGGTGTTCTCGAAGGCGTGGGCGAGGAAATCGACCCGCACCTCGCCCGACGGATAGACCACCCGCATCGTCCGCTCGCGGTGCTCGGCGACCCGGGAAGCGCGGAAGCGGGCGATGAAGCCGTCGTCGAAGTCGGCTTCCGCCTCGACCTCGTCGAGCAGGATGTTGGCGACGCGGCGGCCGTCCGCCTCCACCGCCATCGGTTCGGCCGGGCTGATCGCCAGCGCCAGGTCGAGATCGTGGATCATCAGGTCGAGCACCACCGAGACGTCGAGGTTGCGCGCACCCGGCGAACTGGTGCGCACCGCCTCGAGCAGCCTGGGACGCTCGGGGATGTCGAACAGCCCCATCGCCGCCAGGCCGGCGCGCTCGAGGAAGCCGCACGCCGCCACCAACCCCGTGCGCGCCGCCAGCTCGACGATCCGATCGGCGTCTTCCGGCGAGGTGGCGAGAGGCTTTTCGACGTAGACGGCCCTGCCCGCGCCGAGTGCGGCTTCGGCCGAGGCGGCGTGGGCGATGGCGGGCGTGGCGATGCTGACGATGTCGACGGCCGCCACGAGTTCGGCTTCGGTCTCGAACACCCGGCCGCCGACCTTGCCGGTCAACGCGGCGGCGTGGGCCGAGTGGTGGTCGTAGACCCCGGCCAGCTCGATGCCGGCCATCCGCGCGTATTGGGTCGCGTGATAACCTCCAAAGACCCCCGCGCCGATCACGCCGGCGCGCAGCACCTCACTCATCGTCCGTCATCTTTCCTTCGCAAGGCCCGCGCCTAGCAGACGCAGCCGTGCGCCGCCACCAGGACCGCTTGCCGCGCCCGGGGAAGGCGTGCTTCTGGCTTCGACAAGCAATAGGGAGCCACGCCATGACCGTTTCGCGAGAAATCCGCCTGAAGAGCCGTCCGAACGGCCTGCCCACCGCCGACAATTTCGAACTCGCCTCCGTCGAATTGCCATCGCCTGCGCCGGGTCAGGTCCAGGTGAAGAACACCTGGATGACGGTCGACCCCTACATGCGCGGCCGGATGAACGATGCGAAAAGCTACGTGCCGCCGTTCCAGCTGGGCGAGGCGCTGCAGGGCGGCGCGGTGGGCGAGGTCGTCGCCTCCAACGATGCGTCGCTGAAAGCCGGCGACCTGGTGCAGAGCTTCTTCGGCTGGCGCGAGGCGTTCAACGCGCCGGCTCAGGCCGTTCAGAAGCTGGAGACCCACGGCCTGCCGCCGGAAGCTTTCCTCGGCTACGCCGGCATGCCCGGCCTCACCGCCTACGTCGGCCTGTTGCGCATCGCCGAGTTGAAGGACGGCGACGTCGTGTTCGTTTCCGGCGCCGCCGGGGCGGTGGGCTCGGTCGCCTGCCAGATCGCCAAGATAAAGGGCCATACGGTGATCGGCTCGGCCGGCGGGCCGGAAAAGGTCAAGTTCCTCAAGGAGATCGGGGTCGATCACGCCATCGACTACAAGGCCGAGCCCGACCTAACCGCGGCTCTGATGCGGGCCGCGCCGAACGGCATCGACGTCTATTTCGAGAACGTCGGCGGCGCCCACATGGAAGCGGCGTTGGCGGTCGCCAACACCTTCGGCCGCTTCGCGCTTTGCGGCATGATCTCGCAATACAACAACACCGACCTCGGCGACGGGGTGCGGGGCCTCGTCAACGCCGTCGGCAAGAGCCTGACGCTGCGGGGCTTCATCGTCTCCAACCACGCCGACATGCAGGCCGCGTTCGTGAAGGACCTCGCCAGCTGGGTCGCGGCCGGCAAGCTCAAGAGCCACGAGACGGTGAAGCAGGGTATCGAGAACGCGCCGGCGGCGTTCATCGGCCTGTTCAAGGGCGAGAACCTCGGCAAGATGCTGGTGAAGCTCGGCTAGTGTGGTGAACCAGAAGTTCGCCTGATCGTGGGGGCGGGCGCGGAGGCGAACGTCAGGTTCGTAAACCACACTAGAATCATAGACTTCCTAGTGCCCTTAGCGAGTCCGAAGTTCGCTCGGCGCTCGCCCCATGCGGTGGCGAACTTCGGACTCGGGACGCTAGCCCTAGCGCCCCGCTACCGGCTGGAGGCGCGGACAGGCCATCGGCGGCGGGGTCCGCGGCCCCGTCGCCTTCAGCGCCGGCCCAAAGTCGAGATGATGGGGATCGAGCCCCTCGACCGGCCACAGCGGCCCGCGTCCGTCGGGCGGCGCGACATAGTGCACGAAGCCCCGGTCGATGTCGGGGCACGGCGCCGGGAGCCGGCGTTCGACGAGGCGCGGCGGCGCGGCAGGCGGTGGCGGCGGCGCGGGCGTCAGGGTTAGCGCGAGGACAACGGCGAGCGGCGACATGGGCGGCTCTCCTCTCTTGCGGCCATGCATTTTGCCACCAGCCGCGCCGCGTTGACAGGCCCTGCGCGCCGAGGCCAAGTCCGAGCGCCCTGTCGCTCAGGATACCCGCGTAAATGGAATGGACGTCCGGCTATCGCGCCGACATCGACTACACCTACGGCTATTATCGTGAGCTGGCGCCGGGTCTGATCGACTTCGCGCTCCTCTACGCCGGCTTCGATCCACCGAGGCGCGGCGACGGTGTCCGTTATCTGGAGCTGGGCTACGGCCAGGGCGTGTCGCTCAACGTTCACGCGGCCGCCTGCCCCGGCGAATACTGGGGCGCGGACTTCAACCCAGTGCACGCCGCGCATTCCCAGGAACTGGCGCGGGTCTCCGGCGCAAACGCCACCTTCACCGACGAGAGCTTCGCGGAAATGCTCGGGCGGGACGACATGCCGAGCATGGACTACGTCGCCCTGCACGGGGTCTGGAGCTGGATCTCGGACGAGAACCGCAAGGTGATCGTGGAGACCTTCCGCAAGCGTCTGCGCGTCGGCGGCGCCGCCTACAACAGCTACAACACCTTCCCCGGCTGGGCGAGCGCGATGCCGCTTCGCCACATCCTGTCGATCCACTCCGAAGCGGCTGGCTCCGACATCCAGGGCATGGTGACGCGCATCGACGCCGCGCTCGCCTTCGGGCAGAAGCTGGCCGACGTCAACGCACGGTATTTTCAGCACAACCCTCTTGCCAAGACGCGCCTCGACTCCTTCGCCGGCCAGAACCGCAACTACCTGGCGCACGAGTTTTTCAACGAAGTCTGGACGCCGATGTACTTCTCGGAGCTGCAGGCGTGGCTGGGCGAGG
>DATJRL010000461.1:0-29861 GCA_035504785.1 Caulobacteraceae bacterium | reverse complement strand
GAGTCGGCCGGCGCGCGGCATGTTGGCCGCCGCCTTCAGTATCCTGGCGGAGTAGAGGTCGTCGATCATCCGGTTCTGGATGTGGCGTCTTGCTGCTCGGCGCGCCAGTCCGCCTCGGCCCGGTCGCGTACGATCTCGCCGAACTGGGCGAAGCCGGCCTTGATCATCTTACGCTGCGCCTTGCCGATCAGCCCCATCAGCGGCCCCTCAAAGATCTCGCCGTTGGAGAAGATGCAGTTGCCGTTGTCCAGGGTCTCGACCTCGATATAGCGGGTGGAGCGCAGCAGGCCGCCGAACATCGACAGCTTCCAGATGATCTGCTCGTTGGGGGTCCAGTCCACCACCACCGGCTTGATCGTCCGCGGCTTGTCGCCGGGCAGCGCCACTTCCAGGACCAGCTTGGCGTCGAAGGCGATCCTGCCCTCGACCTTGCGGTAGATCGGATTCCAGGCCGGCCAGCCCTGGATGTCCTCGATCATCGGCCAGATCGCGCCAGCCGGGGCCAAAACCCCGATCCGATGCTCGATCTTCAATGGCAAGCCACCGGCCATTTTACACCCGTTCCCTGATCCGCCACGTGGCGCCGGCGGCGTTGTCCATCACCTCGACGTTCAATGCAGTCAGTTCGGCCCGGATGGCGTCGGCCCTGGCCCAGTCCTTGGCGGCGCGGGCGGCGACGCGATCGGCGACCAAGCCGTCGATGCGCGCCTTCAGCGCCGGATCCGCCGCGCCCTGGAACCAGGCCTCGGGATCCGCGCCCAGGAAGCCGATAAGGCGAGCCGAGCCCCGCAGCTCGCCCTTGACCCTGGCGCGCGCCTCGCCGCTCGCCGTCTCCAGCTGGCCGGCGAGGGCGTGCAGCTCGGCGTAGGCCCTCGGCGTGTTGAGATCGTCGTCCAGAGCCTCGAGGAAAGCGGCGCTGGGTTCATCGCCCGCGGGCTCGACGTCCGCGGCCCGTCGAAGCGCCCCGTAAAGCCGATCGAGGGCCCTGCGGGCCTGCTCGATCAGCTCGTCGGTCCAGGCCAGCGGCTGGCGGTAGTGGGCGGAGAGCAGCGCCCAGCGGATCGCCTCGCCGGGGACGCGGGTCACCAGGTCGTGGGCCAGCACGACGTTGCCCAGGCTCTTCGACATCTTCTCGTCGCCGAAGTTCAGGAAGCCGTTGTGCAGCCAGTAGTTGGCGTAGGCCGGCGCGTGGTCGGCGCACAGGCCCTGCGCCATCTCGTTTTCATGGTGCGGGAAGATCAGGTCGTTGCCGCCGCCGTGGATGTCGATGGGCAGGCCGAGCGTCTGCTCGATCATCGCCGAGCATTCGATGTGCCAACCCGGTCGGCCCGGGCCGAACGGGCTCGGCCACTCCGGCTCGCCCGGCTTCGACGGCTTCCACAGCACGAAGTCGGCCGGGTTCTGCTTGTAGGGCGCGACGTCGACGCGGGCGCCGGCGATCATGTCGTCCATCGAACGGCCGGAGAGCCTGCCGTAATCCGAGTAGGCCGCTGTGTTGAAAAGCACATGGCCCTCGGTGGCGTAGGCGGCGTTGTTGCGCACCAGCCGCCCGATCATCTTGATGATCGCGTCCATGGTCTGGGTGGCGCGCGGCTCGAATGTGGGCCTGAGCGAGCCCAGCGCCGACATGTCGGCATGGTAGGCGTCGAGGTAGCGCGACGTGATCACTTCGATCGGCACGCCCTCGGCGGCGGCCTTGGCGTTGATCTTGTCGTCCACATCGGTGACGTTGGCGGCGTAGACCACGTGATCGTCGCCATAGAGCCGACGGAGCAGCCGGAACAGCACATCGAACGCCACCACCGGCCGGGCGTTGCCGATGTGGGCGTAGTTGTAGACCGTCGGTCCGCAGACATACATCGTCACCCGCGCCGGATTGACCGGAACGAAGTCGCGCTTCTCGCGCGTCAGGGTGTCGTAGAGTCTCAGGGTCATGCGCCGGCCCTATATAGGCCGAGCGCCCGCCAGGCCACTTTGCTTGTGCGCTTCGGAGGGTCTAGAGGCCGAGCCCGTCATGACCGAACCATTCCCAACCCTGGCCGATCCGCACGCCCTCGAGCACGGCGACGTGCTCGCGCCGGCGTTCGATAGCAACGGCCTCGTCGCGGCGATCCTCCAGCACGCCGAGACCGGCGAGGTGCTGATGCTGGGCTGGATGAACGCCGAGGCGCTGCGGCGCACGCTCGACACCGGCGAGGTCTGGTTCTTCAGCCGCAGCCGCGGCGAACTCTGGCGCAAGGGCGCCACCAGCGGCCAGATCCAGACCGTGGTCGAGATCCGCATCGATTGCGACCAGGACGCCCTGCTGGTGAAGGTCCATCCCGGCGGCGACGGCGGCGTTTGCCACACCGGCGCCCGCGCTTGCTTCTATCGGGTCGTGGCGGATGGAAAGCTCGTGGAGCAACCATGAGCCTGTCCACCGCGCTCCTGGCGTACGCCGCCGCGGCGGCCCTGCTCACGATCACGCCCGGTCTCGACACGGCGATGGTGCTGCGGACGGCGGCTGTCGAGGGGCGGCGTCAAGCGGCGCTGGCGGCGCTCGGCATCGGCGCGGGGTGCCTCGCCTGGGGTCTTGCTGTGGCGCTGGGGTTGGGCATGCTGCTGGTCGCCTCGCGAACCGCCTACGCCGTGCTGCGCTGGGCCGGCGCGGCTTATCTGGCCTGGTTGGGACTGCGCCTCATCCTCGCGCCACGGTCGCGGTTCGACCAGGGCGTCCCGGCGATGCGCCGCGGCGGCTGGTGGGCGCGCGGGCTGCTGACCAACCTGCTCAACCCCAAGGTCGGCGTCTTTTACGTCTCCTTCCTGCCCCAGTTCGTGCCGGCTGGCGTTCCGGCCGCGCCGTTCATCGTGCTGCTGGCGGCGATCCACGTGGCGATGGGGCTCGCCTGGAGCGGCGGCCTCATTCTGGCGACCCGCCCGCTGAGTCGCTGGCTGCAGCGCCGCGCGGTCGTGCGCTGGCTCGACCGAGCGACCGGGGCGGTGTTCATCGGTTTCGGCGCGAGGCTGGCGTTTGATCGACGCTGAGCCCGACGACGAGGGCGAGGACGACGCCCTTCCGCCGAGCGGCGAGACGCTGGTCGTCGAACTGGCGACCGTCGATGGCCGCCTGGATCGGGCTCTTGCCGATGCGCTGCCGGACCTGTCCCGCGCCCGCATCCAGGCCCTGCTCGCCGAGGGCCGGGTCAGCCGCGATGGCCAGGCGGTGCGGGACGCGGCGCGACGTCCCGAGCCCGGCCGCTATACGCTGGACCTTCCGTCGCCGGCGCCCGCCGTCCCGCGGCCCGAGGCGATCCCGCTCTCGGTGCTCTACGAGGACGCCCACCTGATCGTGGTCGACAAGCCGGCCGGCATGGCCGCACACCCGGCGCCGGGCAGCGTAGCCGGCACACTGGTCAACGCCCTCTTGGCCCATTGCGGCGCCAGCCTGTCCGGCATCGGAGGCGTCGCCCGCCCCGGCATCGTGCACCGGCTCGACAAGGACACCTCCGGCGTCATGGTGGCGGCCAAGACCGACGCCGCGCACCGAGGGCTCGCCGCCTTGTTCGAGCGACACGACCTCGAGCGGATGTATCGGGCTTACGTTCGCGGCGCCCCGCGCGCGCCTCGCGGAACTGTCGCCACCCGCCTCGCCCGCTCGCCCCGGGACCGCAAGAAGATCGCCGTGGTCCGCCGCAACGGCCGGGAGGCGGTGACCCACTACCAGGTCGAGCGGAGCTTCGGGCCAGACGACCACGTGCTGGCGTCGCGCGTCGCCTGCCGGCTGGAAACCGGCCGCACCCACCAGATCCGCGTCCACCTGGCGCACATCGGCGCGCCGTGTCTCGGCGATCCGCTGTACGGCGCCGGCGCCCCAGCCGCGGCGGTGAAAGCGGCGATGGCCGAAGCCGGCCTCGCCCGCCAGGCTCTCCACGCCGCGGTGCTCGGTTTCGCCCACCCGATCACCGGCCAGGCGCTGCGCTTCGAAACGCCGCCGCCGGAGGACCTGGCGCGCCTGGAAGCTGCGCTGGAACGGCTGTGATTTCTCTTCCTCCTCTGGGGGAAGTGGCTGGACGCGACAGCGGCCAGCCGAAGGCGCCTGTGCGAGAGAAGCTGTTAGCGCCGCTGGCGCCACATGTAGAAAGCTTAACCCGAGGCGGCCTTAAATGTTGGGCGCCGAATACCTATCTGACGCGTTGTCGGGGTGGGTCCGCATCGTGCGCGGAGACCCCCAGGGGAACAAGTGATCCATGGCTGCTAGCGCCGCCCTCTCTGTCATGTCGCCGGAAGGCGGCCTCTCGCGTTATCTCACCGAAATCCGCAAATTCCCGATGCTCGGGAAGGAAGAGGAGTTCATGCTCGCCAAGCGCTGGCGCGAGCACCAGGACTTCGACTCCGCCCGCCAGCTGGTGAACAGCCACCTGCGGCTCGTCGCCAAGATCGCCATGGGCTACCGCGGCTATGGCCTGCCCATCGAAGAGGTGATCTCCGAAGGCAACGTCGGCCTGATGCAGGCGGTAAAGAAGTTCGAGCCCGATCGGGGTTTCCGCCTGGCCACCTACGCCATGTGGTGGATCCGCGCCTCGATCCAGGAATACATCCTGCGCTCGTGGAGCCTGGTGAAGATGGGCACCACGGCGGCGCAGAAGAAGCTGTTCTTCAACCTGCGCAAGGCCAAGAGCGAAATCAGCGCCCTCGACGAAGGCGACCTGCACCCCGACCAAGTTCGCCAGATCGCCACCAAGCTCGGCGTGCTGGACGAGGAAGTGGTGTCGATGAACCGCCGCCTCTCGGGCCCGGACGCCTCGCTCAACGCGCCGCTGCGCGCCGACAGCGAGAACGAGTGGCAAGACTGGCTCGCCGACGAAACCCAGGTCAGCCAGGAGACCCAGCTGGCGGAGGACGAAGAGAAGTCCATCCGCATGTCCCTGCTCGAAGAGGCGATGACCGAGCTCACCGACCGCGAGCGCCATATCCTCACCGAGCGGCGGCTCAAGGACGACCCGACCACTCTCGAGGAATTGGCCGGCGAATATGGCGTCTCCCGCGAACGGGTTCGCCAGATCGAGGTCCGCGCTTTCGAGAAGCTGCAGAAGGCCATGCGGGCGGCCGCCACCGAGCGGAACCTCGAGAACGCCTGAAGCCCGACCCCAGCAGGATCACCCTTGCGATTCCGCTCCCGCCGCGTCCGGCGGCAAGTATAACCGCGGAGAACGCCGAGGAGGCGCAGAGGGCGCGGAGCTTCCCGGACCCTCTGCGACCTCCGCGCCTTCTCTGCGAACTCCGCGGTTACCCTTGCAGACGCCTGCGGCGTCGCGGCTGTGGGGGCTGGGCGCGCGCCTCGCCCCGCTTCCGCCCTGTTCGTCCAGTTGGTAGAGGCCAAGCATGGCCATCGGGGTGTTCGATTCGGGGATCGGCGGGCTGACCGTCCTGCACGCCCTCGTTCGTCAGCTGCCGGCCGTCGACATCGTCTACCTCGCCGACCAGGCCAACAGCCCTTACGGCGGACGTCCAGGCGAGGAAATCGTCGACCTCACCCGCGCCGGCGTGATCCGTCTGCTCGACGAAGGCTGCGACCTCGTCATTCTCGCCTGCAACACCGCCGCGGCCGTCGCCTTGCGCCGCCTGCAGCAGACCTGGTTGCCCGACTATCGCCGCCGGCTCGGCCGGCCGGTGAACGTGCTTGGCCTGATCGTGCCCACCATCGAAGCCGCCACCGGCCGCCCCTGGAACGAGGAGCTGGAGGCGCGGAACGACAAGATCGAGAAGCTGGACATCCTCGGCATCTTCTCCACCCCCGCCACGGCCGGCTCGCGCGTCTATGAGATCGAGATCGCCAAGCGCAGCGACGCGGTGGCCGTGTTCTCCGAGCCCTGCCCCACCCTTGCCCGCCAGATCGAGGCCGGCGAGGCCGACGAAGCGCTGCGGCCGGTCGTCGAGGCGCACGTCTCGTCGCTTGCCCGCCGCATCGGCCGGCCGCCGGATCGGGCGATCCTCGGCTGCACCCACTACGAAATAATCGCCGACCTGTTCCGCGCCGCCCTGCCGCCCGGCACGCCGTTGATCCACCAGCCGGACGCCACCGCGGCCGCGGTGCGGCGCTATCTGGCCCGCCACCCCGAATACGCGGCCGGCGACTCCGGCGCTCGCCGCTTCCTCACCACCGGTCGTCCCGGCCCCCAAAACGGCCTCGCGGCCCGGTTCTGGGGCGAAACGCTGGACTTCGAAGCGTCGGCATAGTCCCTGGCGGCACGAGAAGCCGGCCGCTCGCCAGGGCGCCAACCGCGCTCGGAGGCTCGCGTCGCGATGCAGGCTGAAGAATTCAGGTCAACTCGCCTCCCGGCCAAGCGGAATCGGGCCGCGGTGACGTCGCGTTCATGACGCTCGTGAGTTCGTAAAAATCCGCCTTCGTCCGCCCGCGCCGCTCATCCGTCGGCTCCGCCGACGCCTTCTCCCGCGGGGAGAACGTGGCTAGGCCCGCATCGCTTCGGGTTCGTCGCCGCGGCCTGCGGTCCATTTGGCGATCTTTCCGAGCAGTTCGGCGGCTTCGATGGGTTTGCCGATGTGGTCGTTCATGCCGGCGGCGAGGCATTGGGCGACATGGTCGGGGAGGATGTTGGCGCTGAGGGCCAGGATCGGGGTGACGGCGTTGAGGTCGGCGTGGGCGCGGATGGCGGTGGCGGCGGCCAGGCCATCCATGCCCGGCATCTGCAGGTCCATGAGGATGAGGTCGAACGGGTGGCCGAGCGCCGCTTCCACGGCCTCGGTTCCGCTGGCGGCCTGGGTGATGTCGACGTCGAACGGCGAGAGCAGGGCGCAGACCAGTTCGCGGTTCACCGCCACGTCGTCGACCACCAGCAGGCGCAGGCGATCGAGGGCTTCGACCCGCGGAGGGACCGCAGCCTTGCGGACGTCGGGCGCCGTGGTGTCGGGCGCCGTGCTGTCGGCCGCCGCGACGTCCTGCTCGGGCGCGGCGGCGGAAGGCGCCGCCTTGCGGCGGGCCGAAACGCGCGGGGCGGCGATTTGGGGGGCGTCCGGGGGTGAAGCGGCTGTCGGCGGCGCCTCGCCGACCGGCGCGCGCACGGTGAACCAGAAGGTCGAGCCGAGGCCGACCTGGCTGTCCAGGCCAATCTCGCCGCCCATCATCTCCACCAGACCCTTGCAGATGGCGAGGCCGAGGCCGGAGCCGCCGTGCTGGCGGGCGTGGGAGCCGTCGACCTGGGAGAAGCGCTGGAAGAGTCGGCCGCCTTGCGCCTCGGTAAGCCCCGGGCCGGTGTCGCGCACGGCGATGCGCAAGACGGCGGCGCTGTGACCGGCGGCGACGACGATCTCGCCGGCCTCGGTGAACTTCACCGCGTTGGTGAGCAGGTTGAGCAGCACCTGCCGTAGCCGCGCGCGGTCGGCGGTGAGGAAAGCCGGAAGGTCGCCCGCGCCGACGAGACGGAGCGTCAGGCCCTTGTCCGCCGCCAGGCCCTGCGCCAGGTCGAGAGTCTCCTCCAGGAACGCCCTGGGTGCGAAGGGCTGCGGGTCGAGCTCCAACTGGCTCGCCTCCAGTTTGGAGAAGTCGAGCACGTCGTTGACCACCGCAAGCAGCGCTTCGGCGCTCTTGCCAATGCGCGTGACGTATTGGCGCGCCAGGGCCGGAAGGTCGTCCATGGCCTCCAGGAGGCGAGCGAAGCCGACGACGCCGGTGAGGGGGGTGCGCACCTCGTGGCTCATGTTGGCCAGGAACTGGCTCTTGGCCTCGTTGGCGGCTTCGGCGTCCTCGCGCTGGCGGGTGAGTTCGGCTTCCAGAGCGCGGCGGGCGGTGACGTCACGCAGCACGGCGATAGCGCCGATGACGTGGCCGTCGTCGTCGGTGACCGGGGAGGAAACGCCCTCGAGGTCCAGCGCCTCGCCCGCTGCGTTCCAAGTGCGCCAGACGTTCTGGGCGCCCTGCGGGACCGGTCGGCCGGCGGCGAGGTCGGCCATGAAGGCGGCGTTGCGTTCCTGGTCCTGGGGTTCGAGCAATTCGCGCACATTGCGGCCGACCAGCTCGTCCGGCTCGTAGTTGTAGTTGCGGGCGGCCGGCGAGATGTACTCGATGCGGCCCTCGATGTCGTAGCGGATGATGATGTCGGGCGAACGCTCGGCGATCAGCCGATAGCGCATCTCGCTCTCGGCCAGTTGCGCCATGGCCTCGCGCGCCTGGCGGTCGCTGCGCTCCAGCAGCTGCTGAACGGTGTGGAAAGCGCGGAAGACGATCAGCGGGCTCGCCAGCAGGGTGAGGAGCTCCCACGCCTGATGATGGCGCACCAGCAGGAACCCGCCGGCGAGCTGGATCAGCAGCATCGAGGCCAGCGGCGCGGACATGTCGACCATCAGGCGGCGAGGCGCGGCGTAGTCCCGCGCCAGGATCTGAAACATCATGACGCCGTAGAGGGTGACGCCCAGGGTCTGGGCCGGGCCGCCGAAGTTGAAGGTGAGGTAGAAGGCGGCCGCCGAGTATCCGACGCTGACCAACCAGGCCGAGGCGCTGAACATCGGCGCCTTCCCGGGCCGTCGCTGGGTCCACTGGTCCACGCCGAACATCGCCGTCATCGCGGCTAGCCATATCGTCGGCAGCGGCCAGCCCGCGAACGGGACCGCGGCGATAGCGACGACGCCAGCGGTCACAAGTCTGGACAGGATGCCCGGCCCAGGCGCCGCGGACGCCGGGGCCGCGCGCGGCGCGGATCGCGCCGTGGGTGTCAGTGTCGTCGTCGTACGAACTCCGTCGCCCATCGGATGCCCCATGTGCGAGATCGTTTTCGCCGGGAGGCTTGAAGATTCCCTTGCCGCCGGGGCGCGGAGCGATCGGTCGCGGCCGGTTTTTCGTCAGGCAGCCCGCACCCGGCTCGCCCGCCAGACCGCATAGAGGGCGAGGCCGAGCCCGTTCCAGACGGCGAAGAACACCTGGGTCTTCGCCTGCAGGCTCCAGAACAGATAGAGGCAGCCGGCAATGGCGAAGGGGCCGACGACCCAGGCGAGGGGCGTGCGGTAGAGGCGTGGCCGGTCCGGCTCGCGAACCCGCATCACCAGCAGGCACGCCGCGACGGCGGTGAAGGCCGCGAGCGTGCCGGCGTTAGCCAGCGAGGCGATCTGGTCCAGCGGGGCGACGCCGGCCAGCGCGGAGACGACGGCCGCGGTGACCAAGGTCATGCGCACCGGCACGCCCCGGGCGCTCACCTTGGCGAGGGCGGTGGGCAGCAGGCCGTCGCGGGCCATGACGAAGAAGATCCGGCTCTGGCCGTAGAGAAAGGCGAGGATCACCGTCGGCAGGGCGATCACCGCCGCCGCGCCGACCGCGATCGCCACCGACCCTTCGCCCAGGCGGCGCAGGATGAGGGCGAGTGGCTCGGGGCTGGCGGCGAACAGTCGGAACGGCTGCGCGCCCAGGGCCGCGGCGGCGACGGCGATGTAGAGGGCGGTGCAGACCAGCATCGAGCCGATGATGCCGATCGGCAGGTCGCGCCCCGGCCGCTTGGTCTCCTCGGCCGCGGTCGAGAGGGCGTCGAAACCGTAGAAGGCGAAGAAGATGATCGCCGCGGCCGCCATCACCCCGCGACGCATGCCGCTGACGTCATGGGCGACGAAGCCGTAAGGCATGAAGGGGTGGAAGTTGGCGGCGTGGAAGTGGGGCGCGGCGACGGCGATGAAGACCAAGAGGGCGGCGATCTTCACGGCCACCAGCCAGGCGTTGACGGTGGCGCTCTCCCGCGCGCCCAGCATCAGCAACCCGGCGACCGCGGCGATGATGGCGATGGCCGGCAGGTTGATGACGCCGCCGGCGTAGAACCCGGCCGAGACCGCCGCCGGCACGCGGACCCCGATCGCGGTGAGGAACCCCGCCGCATAGCCGGACCATCCGACCGCGACGGCGCTCACCACCAGAGAGTATTCGAGGATCAGGCTCCAGCCCACCGCCCAGGCGACGATCTCGCCCAGCACCACGTAGCTGTAGGTGTAGGCGCTGCCGGAGGCGGGGATCATGGTGGCCACCTCGGCGTAAGCCAGCGCCGCGCAGGCGCAGACCGCGCCCGCCACCAGGAAGGACAGCATCACCCCCGGCCCGGCGAGGTTCGCGCCCACGCCGATCAGGGTGTAGATGCCGGTCCCGACGATGGCCCCGACCCCCAGCGGGATCAGGTGCCGCCAGCTCAGCGTCGGCTTGAGCCGCTGGGCCGGCGCAAAGGCGTCCAGCGAGATGGTCTTGCGCGCAAAGATGCCCGCCATTCAGCGCCCTCCCGACCTGGGCAGGCTTAGCACGGAGCGGACGAGCATCGACCGAGCATCTGGCGGCGCCGCGACGTTAGCGCCAAGGTGGTCGCGGGTCCGCACGGGAGACGGAGGGATGTCCGAAGACTTCGATCTGGACGGCTATTTCAAGCGCATCGGGTACGGCGGCGGCGTTCGGCCCGATCTGGAGACCCTGGCCGCTATTCAGGCCCACCACGTCGCGGCCATTCCTTTCGAGGCGCTGGACCCCTTGCTCGGACGGCCGGTGCCACTCGATCTGGCGGCGCTGCAGGCCAAGCTCGTGCGCAGCCGCCGTGGCGGCTACTGTTTCGAGCAGAACACCCTGCTCAGGGCGGCGCTGCGAGCGATCGGTTTTCAGACCACCAGCCTCGGCGCGCGCGTTCTTCGGGGCCATGCGCCCGGCGCGCCGCTGCCGCCCCGCGGCCACATGGTGTTGCTCGTCGACTTGCCGGACGGTCCGCGCATCGTCGACGTGGGCCTCGGGATCTTCCTTCAGGACGCGCCCCTGCGCATCGACAGCTTCGCCGAACAGACGACGCCGTCGGGGAGCTACCGCCTGGAGGCCGACGCCGGCGCCTTCACGCTGAACATTCGGCAGGGCGGCGACTGGCAGAGCGCCTTCCAGTTCACGCTCGAGCCGCAACACGATGCCGACTACGAAGTCGCCAATTGGTTTTTCGCGACGCACCCGCGGTCGCCCTTTACCCAGATGGTGATTATGCAGCGGCTGACCGACGCGGCGCGGATCATGCTGATCAACACCCAACTCGTGGAGCGGCGGCGCGACGGCAGCGTCGTCGAGCGCACGCTGGCGGACGCCGCGGAGCTGGACGACGTCCTCGACAAGACGTTCGGCATCGACCCGCCCGCGCCGGCCGCGAAGGTGTTCGCCAAGATCGCAGCTACTTGACGCAGGCCTGCGACGCCGAGCCGGTCAGGATGGCGACCTTGCCCCTCAGCGGTTCCACGCGCGCCTCCTGATCCGTCGGACGAACTCCACCGTATCGGCGGGCGCGGCGATGGCCTAGCGTCGGCGCATTGGGATCGAGGAGGTCGGGCGCTCATGTTGACGGTTCATCACCTGGGGATTTCCCAGTCCGAACGCATCGTCTGGCTCTGCGAGGAGCTGGAGCTCGACTACGAGCTCAAGCGCTACGATCGGCGCGCGGACAACCGCCTCGCGCCCGACGAGTACAAGGCGCTGCATCCGATGGGGATCGCGCCGGTGATCACCGACGGCGACCTGGTGCTGGGCGAGAGCGGCGCGATCTGCGACTACATCTGCACGCGCTACGGCGGCGGCCGGCTGTCGCCCGGACCCGACGATCCCGACTTCGCCGACCACCTGTTCTGGTTCCACTGGTCCAACGGCACCTTCATGACCACGCTGATGATGCAGTTGGTGCTGGCCGGCGGCGGCGAAGGCAATCCTGCCGCGGTGTTCGTCGATGATCGCAGCCGTCGCGGCTGGGCGATGGTGGAGGAGCGGCTCAGCCAGGCGCCGTTCTTCGGCGGCCGCAACCTCACCACCGCCGACATCATGCTGGTCTACTGCCTGACCACCAGCCGCGCGTTCCGCAACCTCTCAATCGACGCTTTTGCGAACCTGAAGGCCTACCTGGCGCGGATCGGCGCGCGACCGGCTTACCAGCGAGCGATGGCCAAGGCCGAGCCCGGCATGGCGCCGATGCTCGCCTGAGGTGGATCGTAGGCATGCGCATCCACCATCTCTACGCGGACGCGTTGGGCGTCTCACACTTCGGCGACATCGACATCGAATGGGCGCACGACCTGCCCGGCGGCAAGCTCTCCAAGCGCCTGCCGGCCACCGGCGTCATCTTCCGCGAGACCTCCAGCGATTACGACCTCGACTGGCACCCGGCGCCGCGCCGCCAGTACATCGTCAACCTCGACGCCGGCGTGCAGATCACCGCCAGCGATGGCGAGACGCGCATCATCGGCGCCGGCGAGGTGATCTTGGTGGAGGACACGACCGGCAAAGGGCACCTGTCGAAAGCGGTGTCCGGCCAGGTCCGCCATTCGATCTTCATCCCGGTCGACTGAGCCCCCGCCGCTTCCTTGTCATCCTGGCCGAAGGGGCCCGTCTGGCGGACAGCAGAGCCGGGATCTCGTCGCCGACAAGGAGATGCCCGGTGACTCCGCTTCGCCGGTCTCCCGGATGACGGCGAGGGGTGTTAGCCGATCGCCGGCAACACCTCGTCGGTCAGCAGGTTGAACGTGGCCTGGCTCAGGGGCGCGCAGAGCAGGTAGTTCATCTGGGCGGTCTCCTTCAGCGCCAGTATCTGGTCAACCACTGACTCGGGCGTGCCGTGCAGAATGACGTCGTTGACGTAGCGCTCCACGGGGTCGACGTCGGGTCGGCCCGTCCCGCCGCCGATGTAGGAGCCGACGGTCCACTGGGCGCCGCGTCGGGCGATCTCGCGGGCGCTGTCGGCGTTGTCGGCGAGCGCGATCAGCCGGGCCATGGGGATGTCGCGACTGCCGTCGGCGTGGCCAGCCGCCGCGAGCTGCTCGCCGTAACGCCGGCGCTTGGCGCCCAGGTCGGCATGGGTGCAGTGCGGGTCCATGAGGATCGAGAAGCCGCGGCTCGCCGCCCAGTCGATGGCGCCCTCCGAGGTCGCGGCCATCCACACCGGCGGGTGCGGGTCCTGCAGTGGCTTGGGCAGCACGTCGACGCCCGCGACGTCGAAGAACTCGCCGTGATGGGTGACCGGCGCCTGCTTCCAGGCCTCCAGCACGACCTCCACGGTCTCGCGGAAGCGGCCGGCGCTCTCGGCGACCGGCACGCCGAAGGCGTCGAACTCGGCCCGCGAGAAGCCGCGTCCCGCCCCCCAGTTCACCCGGCCCCCGGAGAGGTGGTCGAGCAGCGCGACCTCCTCGGCCAGCCGCAGCGGGTGGTAGAAGGGCGCCAGGGAGACCGCAGTGCCGATCCGCATCCGCCTGGTCTTGGCGGCGGCGTGGGTCGCCATGATGTGCACCGAGGGGCAGACGCTGTAGCCGGAGAAGTGGTGCTCGGCGAGCCAGACGGCGTCGTAGCCGGACTCGTCCATGATCTGGAACCGCTCGATGGCGCGCTCGTAGACCGACGCCAATGGGATACGCCGGTCCGCCCACCCGAAAAACTGCAGCACCCCGACCTTCATGGCCGTCCACTCCCGTGTTTTGTCGGGAATGCTAGGCGTCTGACGTTAGGAGCAGCAAGCGATGGCTCGTCGCCGATGTCCTCCGGCGTCGGGCGGCGTCTCGAAAGCGTGGCCGGGTCCCGTTATAACGCCGCATGAGCAAGCGAGATGATGCGGCCGCCGTCGTGGCGCGGCTGGAGGTCGAATATCGCGGGTCTGTGGACGCGCTCCGCAAGGCGCTGAAGGCCTTCCTGAAGGGCGGGCCGCCCCCAGACCCGTCGCTACGGGCCGACAAGGCGTTCGCCTACCCTGAGCTGCGGCTCGCCTACGACCAGGCGACGCCGCCGCCTCGCCGCCTCGCCCGCTCCTACGCCCGCTTCGTCACCGCCGGCGTCTACGGCGTCACCATCACCCGGCCGGATCTGTTTCGCGACTACCTCACCGAGCAGCTGACCTTGCTGATGGAGGACTTCGAGGTCGAGGTGGCGATCGGCCGCTCCGACCAGGAGATCCCGTTCGCCTACGTGCTCGACTCCGCCGATGCGGCGATGGCCGACGTAGGCTCCGACGAGATCGCGCGCCACTTCCCCACCACGGAACTCGCCCACATCGGCGACGACGTGATTGACGGCTTCTGGTCGGCGCCGCCGGGGGCGGTGCGGCCGCTGGCGCTGTTCGACGCGCTGCGCACCGATTTCTCGCTGGCCCGCATCGCCCACTACACCGGCACGCCGGTCGAGGACGTGCAGCCCTATCTGCTTTTCACCAACTACCACCGCTACGTCGACGAGTTCGTGCGCCTGGCTTGCGAGGAGCTGCAAAGGCCGGACAGCCCTTACGAGACCCTGTCGTGCGCCGGCGGCGTGGTCATCACCCGGAAGACGCCGGACCCGGAGCAGGCGGTCGCCGACAGCGCCTGGCGCAAACACCAGATGCCCGGCTACCACCTCACCACCAAGGACCGGCGCGGGCTCTCGCTGATCAACATCGGCGTCGGCCCCTCCAACGCCAAGACCATCACCGACCACCTGGCCGTGCTGCGCCCGGAGGCTTGGCTGATGATCGGCCACTGCGGGGGCCTGCGATCCACGCAGACCATCGGCGACTACGTTCTCGCCCACGCCTATCTGCGCGACGATCACGTGCTGGACGACGTCCTGCCGCCGGAAGTGCCGATCCCGCCGCTGGCCGAGGTGCAGGTGGCGCTGAACCGCGCCGCCGAGATCGTCACCGGCGAAACCGGCGATGCGCTGAAGGCGCGCCTGCGCACCGGCACCGTGGTAACCACGGACGACCGCAACTGGGAGCTCCGCTATCGGCTGAGTTCGCTGCGCTTCAATCAGTCCCGCGCGGTGGCGATCGACATGGAGAGCGCCACCATCGCCTCGCAGGGTTTCCGCTTCCGCACGCCCTACGGCACTCTGCTCTGCGTCTCCGACAAGCCGCTGCACGGGGAGATCAAGCTGCCCGGCGGCGCCAACGCCTTTTACGAGCGCGCGATCAGCCAGCACCTGCGGATCGGCGTCGTCGCGATGGACCTCTTGCGCCAGGAAGGTCCCCGCCTGCACTCCCGCAAACTGCGCAGCTTCGATGAGCCGCCGTTCCGGTAAGGCGGCCTTGGCGTCTCGCGTTTGTCGCGCGGGCTCGCTATCTCCAGGCTCATGACCAGACATCTGCGCTTCGAAGCCGTCGAGAATTTCCGCGATTATGGCGGCTACCCCACCGCCAGCGGCAAGCGGATCAAGCAGGGGCTCCTCTACCGCTCCGCCTCCCACGCCCGCGCCACCGACGCCGATCTGGAGGCCATCGACGCCCTGGACATCGCCGTGGTGGTCGACCTGCGCCGCCCCGGTGAGCGCGAGCGGGAGCCGTCGCGGCGGCCGGCGGGGTTCAGGGGCCAGGTGATCGTCAACGATATGGGCGAGGCCGCCGGCGACGATCCCTGGTGGAACTTCGTGCGCAGCTGCGACCTGTCGGAGGACGCGTTTCGGGGCTACCTGCTGAACTACTACCGGGAAGCGCCGGCCAACCCTCGCCACATCGACCTCTTCGCCCGCTACTTCCGCGCCCTGGCCGAATCCGACGGTCCGGTGCTGATCCATTGTGCGGCGGGCAAGGACCGCACCGGCGTACTGGCGGCGCTGACCCACCATCTGGCCGGCGTGCATCCGGACGACATCGTCGAGGACTACCTCCTGACCAACAATCCGGAGCGCATCGCCGCCCGCGCGCCGATGGTGGCGCAGATGATCGCCCAGGAGACCGGACGCACCGCCACCGACGCCGCCGTCCGCGCCGCGATCGGGGTCGAAGCGGAGTATCTCGCCGAGGCGTTCCGCTCCATCGAGGCCGCCCATGGGTCGGTGGATGCCTACCTGACGCAGGCGCTCGGGGTCGACGCGGCGCTCAAGGAGGCGCTAGAAGCCCGCCTGTTCGCGTAAGGCTGCTTTCCGAAAAAAGAGCGCCCGCCGCGGCGGTCGGCTAGCGGCGGGCGAATTCAGGACCTTGGACCTCAAATCCGGGGCGAAGTCTGCGCCGCCGTCGGTTCGGCCCGCGAATCATAATCATGTGAGGAACCACCTCTTGCGCAGCTTCGAGCCGCCCCGCCGGATCCTGATGGGGCCTGGCCCCTCCGACGTTTCGCCCCGCGTGCTGGCGGCGCTCGGTCGGCCCACCATCGGCCACCTCGACCCCGCCTTCCAAGAGCTCATGGAAGACATCAAGGCGGCGCTCGGCGAGGTGATGAAGGCGCCGGAGCACGCCTGCGTGCCGCTGCCCGCGCCGGGCACCGCCGGCATGGAAGCCGCGGTCATGAATTTGCTGGAGCCCGGCGACCTCGCCGTGATCGCGGTGAATGGCCAGTTCGGCGAGCGCCTGGTCGACATGGCCGGTCGCGCCGGCGCCGACGTCGTCCGCGTCGACTTCGTTTGGGGCGCGCCCGTCGAAGCGGACCGCGTCGCGCCGGCGCTGAAGGGCCGAAAGGTGAAGCTGCTCGCTTTCGTTCACGCCGAGACCTCCACCGGGGCGCGCACCGACCCGAAGCCGCTCTGCGACCTCGCCAGGGCCGCCGGCGCGCTGACCGTGGTCGACTGCGTCACCTCGCTGGGCGGCATCGATGTGGACGCCGCGGGGTGGGGGGCGGATGTGGTCTATTCGGGCGCGCAGAAGTGCCTCTCGGCCCCGCCGGGACTGTCGCCCTTCGCCATGAGCCCGGCGGCGCGGTCCGCCATCGCCGACCGCAAGGAGACATCGCGGAGCTGGCTCCTCGATATGTCGCTGATGATGGGCTACTGGGGCGACCCCGACGGAAAGGGCAGGGGCCGGCGCACCTACCATCACACGGCGCCGATCAACGCCCTCTATGGCCTGCACGAGGCGCTGGTCGTGTTGCTGGAAGAGGGTCTCGCAGCCGCCCACGCCCGCCATCGCAGGGTCCACGAGGCGTTCGTCGCCGGCGCGGAGGCCGCCGGCCTCTCGTTCCTGGTGGCCCCGGAGCACCGCTTGCCGCAACTCAACGCGGTGAAGGTTCCGGGCGGGATCGACGAGGCGCAGGTGCGCGCCCGCATGCTGGCCAAGTACGACATCGAAATCGGCGCCGGCCTCGGCCCCCTGAAGGGCAAGATCTGGCGCATCGGCCTGATGGGCGCCTCGGCCACCCCCTGGCACGTCCGCCTCTGCCTCACCGCCCTCACCGACGCCCTGGCCGCCCAGAACTACCCCGACGCCTCCCGCGCGGCGCTGGCCGCGGCGGAGGCGAAGCTGGACTGAGCTTTGCTTCACCCGCGAGTGGGAGAAGGACGTGTCAACTGGTGCAGGACGATGGCGCTTGCGGCGGCGACGTTGAGGGAGTCCCAGCCTTCGGCCATCGGGATGCGCAAGGTGTGGGAGCGCGCCAGTATCGGCGGGGGCAAGCCCGGACCCTCGGCGCCCAGCAGCACGGCGGCCCGGGTCGACCGCCGCAAGTCTGCGACGGACTCCGCGCCCGCCGGCGACAGGGCGAGCGCGCCGAACCCGGCCGCTTCGAGCAGCGCCAGCGCGTCCTCGCCCTCCGTCAGCCGCGCGAACGGGACCTTCAGCGCCGCGCCCACCGAGACGCGGATCGCCTTGCGGTAAAGGGGGTCGCAGCAGCGCGGATCGAGGAGGACCGCGTCGACCCCGAACGCGGCGGCGTTGCGGAAGAGGCCGCCCATGTTGTCGTGGTTGGCGATGCCGAAGAGCACCAAGACCGTCGCTGTTGTCGGCAGGCTCGCGAGCAACGACCCGGCGCCGAGGTCCGGCGGCCGAGCCCCGTGCGCCAGCATGCCGCGATGGATCGGGAAGCCGACGATGGCGTCCATCACCGCCTGGCTGGCCACGTAGACTGGAATCTGCGCCTCCAGGCGCGGCGCGAGAGCCACGAGCCGCCCCACGCGGTTCTCCGCGACGAGCACTGAATGCGCCTTGGCGCGGGCGCTTCCGCCAAGCAGCACCCGCAGCACGACTTCGCCCTCGGCAACGAACTCGCCCTGTCGCCCGACCAGATCCTTCTCGCGCACCGCGACGTAGGCCGCCAGGCGCGGGTCCGAGGGATCGGAGATGGGGACGAGGGTCGGCACGGCAGCTCCGGCTAACCTGAAAGCGGGGGCGTCGCCACGAGTTTGGATTTTGCCGCTTGCATACGATGCGTCTTCGATATATCTATATCTCCGATATATCGACACTTGCCGATATATCGTCTAACGGAGTTACATTATGCATCGACATTTTCATCGCCATCGCGAGGCGTTCGCGGCCCGGGAGTTCGGGTTCGGGCACGGACTCGGGGGGCGGCTGCACGGCCGGATGCGCGGACGTCGCGAGGGTCGAGTGTTCGACCAGGGCGACCTGCGCTTCGTGATCCTGAAACTGATCAGCGAAGCCCCCCGCTACGGCTACGAGATCATCAAGGCCATCGAGGACAAGCTCGGCGGCGCCTATTCGCCGAGCCCCGGCGTCATCTACCCGACCCTCACCCTGTTGGAAGAGCTCGGCTACGTCACCGTGGAGAGCGCGGAGGGCGGCAAGAAGCTCTACCGGATCACCGAGGCCGGCGGCGCCGCCCTGGAAGAGAAGAAGTCCGTCGTGGACGGCATCTTCCAGCGCATGGCCGACATCCATGAACGCTTCGACGGTCCCTCGCCCAGGATCGCCCGCGCGATGATGAACCTCGGCAGCGCAATCCGGCTGCGGATGCGCGCCGGCGCGCTCAGCGCCGAGCAGCTCGACACCCTGATCGCCGCCATCGACGAGGCCGCGGGCAAGGTCGAAAAGGCCTGAGGCGGCGCTCGTCGAGGCCCTGCGCGGGTTGGGGCGAAGTTGCGCCCGGGCTAGCCGTCCTCCCGCGTTCCGGTAGGGTGCGCCGTCAAGGCCGCATCAGCCGGCCACGGACGGGGAGACGCGAGGGCCTTGAGCGAGCTCACACCGGAGGCGGACCTTTCGCCCGCCATCGCCGTCACGCCTTCTCCAGCCGGCGCGCGGCTGACCCGCGGGGCGATCAGCTGGTCCGTGTTCGAGGGGGCCCGCGACCCCTACGTGATCCTGATCACCATCTACATCTTCATGCCCTACGTCGGCTCGGTGATGGTGGGGTGGCCGAAGTCCGACCCGACCGCGGGCCAGGAAGTGATCTCCCAGTGGAGCCAGTACTCGGGCTGGGCCACCATGGCGACCGCGCCGTTCCTGGGCGCGTCCATCGACCAGCTCGGCCGCCGCAAGGGCTGGCTCGCCGTGCTGGTGGGGCTGATGATCCCGCTGATGTTCGCCCTCTGGTGGGCCAGACCCGACGGATCTGGCCTGCCGATCTGGGCGGTGATGCTGACCGCCAGCATCGTCGGCCTGCTGTTCGGCTACACCGAGGTGATCCACAACTCGCTGCTGGTGCGCGCGGCCGGCATGGGGGCCGCGCACAAGGCCTCGAGCCTGGCGCTGGCCCTCGGCAACGCCTTCGCCCTGGTGCTGTTCTGCTTCCTGGCCTGGGGCTTCATGCTGCCGGGCAAGACCGACTGGAGCTGGGTGCCGAAAGAGCCCCTGTTCGGCCTCAGCCAGGCGAAGCACGAGCCCGAGCGTCTGGTCGGGCCGATGACGGCCGTGCTGCTGCTGGTCGGGACGCTGCCGATCATGCTGTTCACGCCGGACGCGCCCAAGACCGGCGTCTCGGTGGTTCGAGCGTTCGCCCAGGGGGCGCGGGCTCTCTGGCGGATGCTGATGACCGTCGGCCGCTATCGCGACGCGGCGATCTTCCTCTTATCGCGCAGCTTCTACACCGACGGGATGACCGCGGTGCTGACCTTCTTCGGCATCTACGCCACCGGCGTGATGCACTGGAACGCGCTGAACATGCTGGTGATCGGCATCATCCTGACGGTGCTGGCGGTGATCGGCGGCTTCCTGGCGCGGTTCTTCGACGCGGCTCTGGGGCCACGCCGCGCGGTTCAGCTGGAGATCTTCATGTCGCTCTTGGGCATCATCGCCCTCCTCGGCATGGCGCCCGACCGCATTCTGTTCTTCTGGCATTGGGACCCGTCGGCGCACCCACCGATGTGGAACGGACCGTTCTTCCGCACCCTGCCGGAGTGGATCTTCACCCTGATCGGGTTCTCCAACGCCATCTTCATCACCGCCCAATACGCCTCGAGCCGCACCCTGCTGACCCGGCTGACCCCGCCCGACCAGACGGGCGCCTTCTTCGGCGCCTACGCGGTCTCCGGCACGGCGACCGTGTGGCTGGCGCCCCTGCTGGTGAACATCGGCACCCGCGCCTTCCACAGCCAGCAAGGCGGCTTCGCGATGATCACGGTGCTGCTGACCATCGGCATCGTCGGCCTGCTGTTCCTGCGCCAGGGCAACCGCGAGGTCTAGAGTGTGCACCCCAATCCGCCGTCAAGCGGGGCCGGAAGCGTGGTTTACCGAACTCGAGGGCTGGGAACCGGAGGATCCGCTAGTTACGGCACGCCCGGCGAGGCCTGGATGGCGGAGGTGTTGCCGGGCGCCGGCGCCGCGATGGGGGCGCTGGCCGGAGCGGCCGGCGCGGGCGCCGGCGCGGCAGGCGCGGCAGGCGACGCGGGGGCCGCCGCCAAGCCGTAGACCGACGGCGCGCCGGTCGTGGTCTCGCAGGTCGGCGCGCAGGCGTAGGTGGTGGCGGTCGCGCCGGTGATGAGGGTCACCGCGTCGCCCGCGCCGCCGCCGTGCACCACGATCTGGCGGTCGAAGATGGTCCGCCCGCGCTGGTCGGTGACGATCAGGTTCGTCATCCCGTCCTGCTTGCCGGTGACGATCAGGTGGTGATCGTCGGCCACGCTGACGTCGGCGATCCCGGGGTTGCCGACGATGACGTCGTGGGCAGCGCTGGTTAGCGTCAGCCGCAGCGACTGGTCGAGCGGAACACTCAGGCTCGCGGCCGAGGCCAGGGCGGGCGAAAAGGCGAGGGTCAGGGCGATGAGGGCGCGGCGCATGGCCGAAGGGTCCGCTGGATTGGTCAACAAAGGCTAAAGGCGGCGATCCGGGCCGGGGTGCGCCGCTCGCCAGGCTGCAACGTGGGCGAACCGCTTGCTCAGCGGCGGATGGGCGTAGAACAGCGCCTCTTCCAGCGGGTTCGGGTCCACGCTGGCGTGGTCCCAGAATCGCTCCATGGCCGCGACCAGGCCCTCGGGCTCGCGAGCGTGGTCGAGGCTGTACTGGTCGGCGCGGACGTTGGCCCAGCGCAGGTAGCCGTTGCCGGCCAGAGTCGCGGCGACGAGCGCGAGCGCGAGGACGGCGACGGCCGCGGGCATCGTCTCGGGATCCGCGGCGTCGCGAGCCCCCCGCGCCCCGAACGCCCGGGCGAGCGGCGCCGCGAAGCGCTGGACGGCCAGCATCGCCAGCAGCCCGGCGAAGCCATAGATCAGGCAGACGACGAGCAAGTCGTCGTGGACGTAGTGGCTCATCAGATGCCCCACCCAGGCGCGCGCCTCGGCCGGCGGAGCCGCGAGCAGCTGCGGACCCAGCACGACCTTGGCCTGGCCGAAGGCGCCGGCGACGTCCGCGTCGAAAGCCGGATCCGGCGAGGCGAGGATGGTGCGAGCCGGCAGGCCCGCGTCCGTTATCAGTCGCGCCACGCCCTCCCGAACCGCGCCGGCCGGCGCGGGCGCCAGCGCCGGTCCGCTCGCCAGAGCGTAAGGCAACCAGCCACCGGCCAGGATGGTCGCCGATAGCGCGCCGCCGACGATCCACGGCCATGCGCGTGGCGCGCGGCGCATCAGCCAATAGATCGGCGGCGCGAAGACGAGCGTCTCCACCACACTCGGCAAAACGCCCGTGGCGCTCTGGCCGAGGTGCGCGAGAAGCCCGCCGCCGGCGCCGCGCGCCAGATCGATCCGCCAGTTGGCAAACGCGCCCACCGGGACGTTGGCCAGCGCCAGGATCAGCGCCAACGCCCCGGCGCAAAGCGCGCTCGCCAGCCAGGGCCGGGGCGTAGCCGTCTCGATCACGCTCTGCAGCCGGCCCATCAGGCCGGCGCGCGAGACCGCGGCGCAGGCGATCAGCAAGGTGGCCAGACCCAACGCCCAGCCGAGCAGGCGCGCGTCGGTGGCGGCATGGGCTGAGAGACGCTGGGCTTCGGGGAGCCGCGCGAGCCAGCCGTCGACCGGATCGCCCCCAGCCACAGCGTCAGGCCGCCGCTTCGCCGGCGCCGGCTCGCCGGGGCAGGCCGAGGCGCTGGGCGATTTCCACGAACGGAAAGAACAGCTGGCCGACGAAGTGGGGCGAAGCGCCTTCCACGCCATAGTCGCTCGGCAGCTCGTCCGTCGGCATGTGCAAGGTGCCGAACACCACGTCGAGCACCGGAAAGGTGGGCGCGAAGTTGCGGTTATGGACCTTGGGGTCCTTCACATGATGCCAACGGTGATAGACCGGACTCGCTATCACGTAGCGGAATGGCCCGAAGGTCCAATTGAGATTGGCGTGCACGAACGCGCCATAGACCAGGTTGAAGGGGCCGACGATCGCGAAAGCGGCCGGCGAGAAGCCGATCAGCCGCGCGAGCGCCAGCGCGCCCGCGCTGTAGACGACGAAGTTCCCTGGATGGATGCGGAAGGTGGCGCTCCAGTCGAGTTCCTCGGCGCTGTGGTGCACCGCATGGAATGGCCAGAGCCAGGCGGTGTGATAGGCGCGATGCAGCCAGTACTGCGCGAAGTCCATGGCGAAGAGCAGCGCCATCGCCTGAACCGCCAGCGGCAACCGCGCGGCCCAGCCGTAGCCGGCGAGAATGGTCGATGCGACGGCGGCGGCGTGCCGCGGCGCCAGCACCGCCGATCCCGCGCGTACGTAAGCGGTGGCGAGATCACCGTAGACAAAGGCGGTCAGCAGGATGCCCAGCATCCACCAGAGCAGGTTGTCCGGCAGGTCGCGCGTCACGAAGGCGCTCTGACCTGGATTGCAGGGCCAGATCCGGGCGGCGAGGCCAAACGCCGCGAAGCACGCGACGAGGCTGATCAGGCTCGTGAGCATCGGCCGCGAGGTCTCCTGGCGCCGCGGGACTCTAGCGGTCGTGGACTAAGGTTGTGTAAAGCGCCGCCCCGCTCGGCTCGGCGGCGCGGGCCCGACTTGCGTCACCTCGTCGCGGCCGCGTTGGTTAACCGATAATAACGCTGAACTTATGTAAACCATAGAAAATTCTGCGCCAATACTATCACGTTTACTGTCGATTAAGCGGGATGGGGCAAAGTCCCTCGTGTGTTACGGGGGTGAGCCGGACAGACACGGTCTCGGTCCCTCATCGGGCTATGAAGGAGATCAAGCCATGTCGAAGTTTGTTGCACGCTTTGCGAAGGACGAGTCGGGCGCCACGGCCATCGAGTATGGCCTCATCGTCGCGCTCATCGCGGTGGTGATCATCAGCGCCGTGACCGCGCTGGGCACGAACCTGAATACGAAGCTCTCTGCGGCCGGCAGCGCGATCAACACGCACTAAGGCCTCCCGCGAAGGCGGAAACGACGAAGGGCCGCAGCTATCCAGCCGCGGCCCTTTTCGTATCCGCGTTCCGGCCAAGGTCGAGCCAGGTCGGTATGTTCGTTCAATCGCCCTCAAAGATTGCCGGCGACAGTCAGGGTGCAGAGCGGGCGTCAGCGCGCGAATTGTTCATGGGCGCCGTGACCACGCTGGGCGCCAGCCTGGCTACGAAGCTCTCAGCGGCCTGCACGCGCTGATCCTTCGGGGGTCTTGCTTCGGCGCAAGCCGCGGCCCTCGCCGTCTTCGCGGAGTCCCGCAACCACGACTAACGCGGAGCAACCATGAGGGTTCGGCTACCCTTAAGAGTTGTGGGTCATTCTCGCGGAGCACGCGGTAGGGGGCTGGCTGCGCAAGGCCGTCCCGCCGGCCGTGGCTGCGAGAGGAGCCAGACTATGAATTCCCTCTTTGTGTTTCTGCGGAACGAGAGCGGAGCGACAGCCATCGAGTACGGCCTGATCGTCGCTCTCATCGCGGTCGTGATCATCGGGCGGTGACCGCACTGGGCACGAACTTGAATACCACGCTATCCACGGCGGGTAGTTCGATCAGCGCCCACTAACTGGAATCGGAGCAGGGGTCGGGCCTGCGGTTCGGGCCGATTTTCGCGTTCGCGGCCGCGCCCGGCCCCCGCCGGCAACCTTTGATTCACCGCCTTCGGGCGATTCTGTCGGTCACCCTTCCCGCCGAGAGACGGTCTTCGTCCATGTCGCCCGAGCTCATACGATCCCTGGCGCTGACGGTGTTCGCCGGGTTGGTGATGCTCGCGGCGGTGACCGACCTTGCCTCGTTCACGATTCCCAACTGGATCTCGGCCGCCCTGGCCCTGGCGTTCGCGCCGGCCGCGCTCGCTGCGGGCGATTCCCTCGGCGCGATCGGCCTTAGCTTCGCGATCGGCCTCGGCATGCTGGTGGTGGCCGCGGGCATGTTCGCGCTCGGCTGGCTCGGCGGCGGGGACGCCAAGTTGATGACCGCCGCCGCGCTCTGGCTCGGCCTGAAGGGCCTCGCGCCGTTCGTGATTTTCACCGGGCTCGCCGGTGGCGCCCTGGCGCTGGCCTTGCTTGGGCTGCGCTCGGCCTGGGTGCGACCCTACACTCGAGCCGCCCCGGCCTGGGCGCGCCGTCTGGCGACGCCGGGCGAGTCGGCGCCTTACGGGGTCGCTATCGCGGCCGGCGCGCTCGCCGCCTTCGCCGTCCATCCGCTGGTCTGATCGAAAGCTGAATTCGCCTGGCCGGGCTTAGCCGCACGTTAACCAAGGCCCTCCAGTGTGGTGGCGCGCCAAAAAGGCTCGCCGCAATCGATTCTTGGATCGCTGCTCGGAATCACGGGCGCGCGATTCGCACTAGACCCTTTCGCCGCCCGGAGGCGCGGAGCCCGAGATGAACCCCGCCCGAATCGCCATCATCCTCGTCGCCGGGGTGGCCGCCATCTGCCTGGCGCTCATCGTGCGCAACATCGCCGCCAGGCCCCCGCAGGCGCGCGCCCCCGTCATCGCCGCCCAGGCCCCGTCCCAGCCGATGACGCGCGTGCTGGTGGCCAAGGCCGACCTCAGCGTCGGCCAGGCCCTCACTCAAGACAATATGGCCTGGCAGGCGTGGCCGGCCGCCACCGTCAACGCCGCTTACGTCACCGACGGAGTCGTCGCCACCGCGCCCCCGAGCGCCGGAGCGGTCGGCGCCATCAACAAGGCCAAGACGACGGTCAACGATATGGCGACCGGCGGCGGCCCGAAGATGCAGGCCATGATGGGCGCCATCGTGCGCGAGGCGATCTACGCCGGCGAGCCGATCACGAGCAGCAAGGTCGTTCGCAGCGGCGACTCCAGCTACATGGCCGTTCGTCTGCCAGAGGGCATGCGCGCCTATTCTCTGCCGCTGACGGTCGAGACCGGCGCCGGCGGCTTCATCGAGCCGGGCGATCGGATCGACATACTGTCCACGCACGCGGACCCTAGCCACACGGGCGGCGGATCTTCCTTGGTGACCGAGACGGTGCTCTCCAACGTGCCGGTGCTCGCCATCGATCAGCACACCGACACGCCCAAGGCCGGTCAGGCGCAGCCGGGCGCGACCATCACCCTCGAGATTCCCGCCTACGCCGTTCCCAACGTCGCTCGGGCGCGAACCTTGGGCGGACTGACCATGGCGTTGCGGTCCTATGCCGACATCGCCGGCCGCGCCCGCGGTCCCAGCGCGAACGACGGGCGCACGGTGCGCCTCTTCAAGGGCGGCGGTTCCGCCGAATTGGTGACGACGCAATGACCCGCAGGCCAATGCTCCACACACAACTCTTCGCGAAGCTCGTGGCGGGCCTGGCCGCCTGCGCCTGTCTCTGCGCCCTGCCGTTGGTCGCTCGCGCGGGCGACGAGGCGGGTTCGGTGGTCAAGGTCGACCTCGGCGCGGGCGCCGCGAGCCAGCTCCTTGCGCTCCCCGAGGGCCGCTCGGCCATCGTCGACCTGCCTGTGGACGCCCGCGACGTGCTGGTGAGCAATCCGGCGGTCGCCTCGGCGGTCTTGCGCACGCCACGCCGCATCTTCGTGGTCGGCGGCAAGAGCGGCGTCACCGACGCCGTGTTCTTCGACGCGAGCGGACGGCGGATCCTGGCCCTGACCATTCGGGTCGACATCAATACCGCGGCCGTCGCCGACACGATCAATCGCGTCATTCCGGGCGCGCAGGTGCAGGTCGAGCCGATCGCCGACAGCCTGATCCTGTCCGGAGTGGTCGCCAGCGCGTCCGATGCGGACAAGGCCGTGGCTATCGCCAAGGCGGCGGTCGGCAACGTCTCCGCCCAGGTCGTGAACCTGCTCAGCATCGCGGGCAAGGACCAGGTGATGCTGAAGGTCCGCGTGGTCGAGATGGACCGCGAGGTCATCAAGCAGCTCGGCATCAATTGGCAGGCGGTGGTCAACGAAGCCGGCTCGCCTCAGTTCGCCCTCTCCACCGTCTCGACCTACGGCATCAACGGTTCGCTGCTGGGCGGCCTCAGCACCACCGGCGCGGCCCAGAACAAGTCCGGGAGCAACTCGCTCGCCGGCAACCTGCAGGCCTTCGAGCGCGTCGGCTTGGTGCGCACGCTCGCCGAACCCAACCTCACCGCGGTCTCCGGCGAATCGGCCAAGTTCCTGGTCGGTGGCGAGTTTCCGGTCCCCGGCGGCATCGCCAACAACGGCCAGGTCTCGGTCGAGTTCAAGCCGTACGGCGTTGGCCTGGGCTTCACGCCGGTCGTGCTTTCCGGCGGGCGAATCTCGCTGAAGCTGGCGACCGAGGTATCCGAAATCAGCAACCAAGGCTCGTTCGACGTCTCCGCGGGAACGGGCACCTCCGGCACCGGTTGCGGCTCCTCCGGCACCGGATCGTCCGGCACGGGGTCGTCAGGTTCGACCGGGTCCGACTGCACCAACGGGGCGACCCTGGTCATCCCGGCGCTGACCGTGCGCCGCGCCGAGACAACGGTCGAACTGCCGTCCGGCGGCTCGATGATGATCGCCGGCCTCTTGCAGGACAAGACCTCCGAGGATCTCGACTCGCTCCCCGGCGTGCACAACCTTCCAATCCTGGGCGCCTTGCTCGGGTCTCGCGACTACCAGTCCGGCCAGACCGAACTGGTGATCATCGTCACGCCCTACATCGTCGGGCCGACGAGCCCGGCAAACCTGCAGACCCCGATCGACGGGCTGCGTATCGCCAGCGACGCCGACACCCTGCTGCTCGGCCGGCTGAACGAGACCTACAAACACGCGCCGGAGGCGACGGCGGGAAGAACCTATCAAGGACCTTACGGCTATGTGGTCGAGTGACGAGATGAAGGAGCATGCGACAATGCGTTCGGCTCCAACGATTGCGGTGCTGGCGCTGCTCGCGCTGGGCGCTTGCGCGACCGATCGCACACCGGCCCACGACGCGGTGACGCCTACCGAACACTACGCCATCCAGGTGACGCCCGCACCGCTGGAACTGAAACTCGCGGCCCATGCCGACGGCCTGTCGCCGGCCCAGGTCGAGGCCCTGCGCGTCTTCGTGAGCGACTGGCGCAACGCCGACGAACCCGACATCACGCTCAAGGCGCCGGAGCATGGCCCCGACCGCGATGCCGCCTACCGCACCACGACCGACGCCCACGACTTCCTGGTCTCGCAAGGCGTGCTGCCGGCAAAGCTGCGGGTGATCGGCTATGAGGCGGGCGGCGACGCCAACGCGCCGGTCCTGGTCGGGTTCCTCCGCTACGACGCCAAGGGCCCGACCTGCGGTCAGTCGTGGAGCGACCTTTCGCAGGAGTCGAGCAACCGCGAATACCCGGAGTTTGGCTGCGCCGTCACCGCCGACATCGCCGCCATGATCGCCAACCCCGCGGACCTGCTGCAGCCGCGCGCCAGCGACCCACCCGACGCTCAACGCCGTCAGACGGTGACGGACAAGTATCGCCAGGGTGTCACCACGTCCACGCCGAAGGACCCGCAGGCCGACGGCACCCTAGCCACCGTGGGGCAATGACGCCATGACGCCGCAACCCGCGGAAAATCCCGACCCGTTCGATCTCGACTTCGATGCCGAGACCGACTTCGCGGCGCCGCAAGGCGCCGAGACGCCAAGCGCGCAAGGCCAAAGCCCAGAGTCGCCGAGCCCGGAGTCGCCGAGCCCAGAGTCGCCCAGCCCAGAGTCGCCCAGCCCAGAGTTGCCGACCTCGGAATCGCCGACCTCGGAGTCGCCGAGCGCGTGGGCGCCCGTCGGCGAGCCAGAGGCCGAACCGATGGCCGATCCCTTCGCCGGCCTGCCGCCGGCCGGCGACGCCGCGCCGAAGACCGCCGCGCACGCCTTCGACGAGACCGAGGATGACGAGACAACCGCCTCGTCCCCAGACCCATTCGCGGGGCTCCCGACCGCTCGGGAGTCGAGCCGACACGATGAGGAGACGCCGCCGGATCCGTTCGCGGGTCTCGGCGCGCAGCGCGGACCGGCGGCGGCCGACGACTATGGCGCCGCCGCGCCGACGCCCAATCCAATCGCGGAGATGCTGGCCAGCGCCGAGGCGGCGCTGGGCGACCACACCGTGCCCGCCATCACCATCCATGCCTTCTGGTCGCGAGCGGAGACCAACGATCTGGTGCAGCGCGCCGCCGCCGACCGGCGAATGGAGCGGGCCAAGACCGTGATCCACGAAGGCGGCCTCGCCGGCGCGGTGGCGTTCTTTCAGAACCAGCCCACGCCCTCGCTGCTGGTCGTCGAGAGCCTCGATCCGGCGCAGCGGCTGCTGACCCTGCTGGGGCAACTCGCCGAGGTTTGCGATCCGGGCACCAAGGTGATCGTGGTCGGCGCCGCCAACGACATCAGCCTCTACCGCGAACTCATGCGTCGTGGCGTGTCGGAATACCTGGTGCCGCCGCTAGGGCCGCTGCAGATGATCGCGGCTATCACGGCCCTCTACGCCGACCCGACGCAGCCGTTCGTCGGGCGCCAGATCGCGTTCTGCGGCGCCAAGGGCGGGGCCGGCGCGTCGACGCTGGCGCACAATATCGCCTACCTGATCTCGGAGAAGATGGGCGCCAACACGGTGCTGGTCGACCTGGACCTCGCCTTCGGCACCGCCGGTCTCAACTTCAACCAGGACCCGCTGCACGGCATCGCCGATGCGCTCAGCCAACCGGAGCGTCTCGACCCGGTGTTGATGGAACGCATGATGGCGCGCTGCGGCGACCACCTGTCGCTGTTCGCCGCGCCGGCCAGCATCGAGCGCGACTACGACATCTCCGCCGAGACCTTCGACGAGGTGACGCAGAAGATCCGCGCCACAACTCCCTACGTGGTGCTCGACTTGCCGCACGCCTGGACGCCCTGGAAGCGCCGCATGCTCACCAACTCGGACGACGTCGTGGTGGTCGCCGAGCCCGACCTCGCCTCGTTGCGCAACGCCAAGAGCATCGTCGACCTGGTGAAGGCGGCCCGGCCGAACGACGCGCCTCCGAGAGTGATCCTGAATAAGGTCGGCGTGCCCATGCGACCCGAGATCCCGATCAAGGAATTCGGCGAAGCGCTCGGCGTGCAGCTGTCGCTGGTCGTCGGATTCGACGCCAAGCTGTTCGGTCAGGCGGCGAACAGCGGCCAGATGATCGCTGAAGTCGGTCCCAAGTCGAAATCGGCCGAAGCGCTGGACCAGATGGCGCGGATGCTGATCAACCGCCGAGACAGCGCCGTCGAAACGCCGGTCAAGCAGGCCTCCCTGCTCGGCCGGTTGCTCGGAAGGTAGCACCCAGCCCCGTGTTCGGCAAACGCGCACCAGACAAGCCCACAACGCCGGCCGCGGCCCCGCCGCCCTCGGCGGGCGACGCCCCGCCGATCGCCACGCGTCCGCAACGCGTGGAGCCCAAGCCGGCGCCCGCGCCCACGCCGATCGCGAAACCGTCGCCCAAACCGACGCCCGGCTTCGAGCAACTCCACGCAGCTCAGGGCGCGGCGGGAGACGTCTCG
>DATJRL010000460.1:0-5140 GCA_035504785.1 Caulobacteraceae bacterium | reverse complement strand
CGCGGCCATCGCCCTGCTGCGCACCTACCTGGAGCTGGGCGACCATCCGCTGGCCCCCGAGGCGCTGTTCTGGCAGGTCGCGATCTGCCTGACCTTCGTCGTTCTTGGCCTGCTGCTGGCGGCGATGGACTGGCTGGCCTCGATCTCGGAGCACTGACGACCTGCACCGCCGATAGAAGTCAGGCCGAAATTTTACACAACACATGTTGTCTAAAATGGCGGACCTTGCTAGAGTGCTGGTCAGCGGACCGCGTGGCCCCTCACCGAGGTTGGGTTCTCCATCGATGACGACTTTCGACAGCGATCGGCTGCGAGCGAGCCAGAGCAGCATCCGCGGGACAGGCGAGGCGCATGATGGCTGAACTCTCGAGATTGTCGGGCGGCGCGGACCTTGAGGATGTCATCGCCGCGCTCGAACGCAGCGGCGGGGTGGTGATCGAGGATTTCCTCGCACCGGCGACGCTCGAGGGGCTGCGGGCAGACCTGATGCCGCTGCTCGAGCGTCAGGCGAACGGTCGCGACAGCTTCTCCGGGCGCCAGACCCGCCGCCTCAGCGCCCTGTTCGCCCATACCCGACATTGCGCGGCGGTCGCCACGCACCCGCTCTACCTTCCCGCCGCCGAACATTTCGTCTGCCGGTCGCGTGACGTCTGGGTCGGCGAGCGGCGGCGGTCGGTCGCCGCGGACATCCGCATCGGCGTCACCCAGGCAATCCAGATCGGGCCGGGTCAGGCGGCGCAGCCCCTGCACCGCGACGACACCGCCTTCCTCTGGCGGCATCCAACTGGCGGCCGGGAGGGTCGCGTGCAAGTGATCTGCGCTCTCTCGGACTTCACGGCGGAGAACGGCGGAACCCTGGTGATTCCAGGCAGCCACCTATGGGACGACGATCGCAAGCCGGACCCCGAGGCGGCGATCCCCACCGTCATGCGGGCTGGATCGGCGCTGATCTTCCTCGGCTCGACCTTCCACGCCGGCGGCGCGAACAGCACCCGAGACGAGGTCCGAACCGCCGCCAGCATGGCGCTCGACGCCTCGAACGTCCGCCAGGAGGAGAACATGTACCTGGCGCTGTCGCCCGCGGTGGTCGCCAGCTACCCAGAGCAGATCCAGCGGTTGCTGGGCTGGTCGGCCGGCTCGAACCACATGGGATGGGTGGAAGTCGACGGGCAGATGATCGACCCGATCCACCTGCTTGGCGACCTGAACGACGCGACGCTCAGGGGCGTCGGCGCGCGCGACGACTGACCGACACTCGGCCAGCTTTCTCAGGCGGCGCCAGCATCGCCACGGCGCTGTCCACCAGGTGCCTGATGCGGCCCGCCGTGAATCGCTGGGGCTCGAGCGGATAGGTCAGCGCCCAGCCGTCCCCCATCGCGCTGAGCTGGTCGGCGAGCACGTCGGCCGGGAAGTCGCGGCGGATCAGCCCTTGCGCCTGCCCGCGCGCCAGCAGTCTCGTCAGATTGGCGATGAAGCGCGCATTGCGCCGGGCGATCACCGCCGCCAGCGCCGCGTCGCCGCGGGCGCCTACCAGCAGCTGCAGGCAGATCAGCCAGGCTTCGCTGCCCCCAAGCGTCGTCCAGTTGAGCAGGCTGTTGCAGAGCGACCGTGGATCGCAGGCGTCACCCTGGGCGAGAAGCCAAGCATCGAACTCGTCGAACAGCGACTCGGCGACGGCAAGCACGACCGCCTCCTTGTTCTCGAAGTAATAGCTGACCGCGCCCGTCGTCGCCCCGGCCCGCTCGGCCACCTTGCGCAGTGTCGCGCCGCCGTAACCCTCCCTGGCAATGACGGCCCGGGCCGCGGCGACGAGCTCGCCGCTCCGGGCCTCCCGATCGCCGATCGGCCGCCCTCGCCTGCGCGGCGAAGCAGGCGCGGCATGCGGTTCGATGGCGGCTTGCGACGTGGAGTCCACCGTTTTCGTTCCCTCGGTCAGGCGACTCATTTAATTAAGACAACATATGTTGTGTAAATGCAGACGCGGTGCTACGTAGCGTTATCGCATCGCGCAGGAGCCGAACAATGGACCAATGTAAACGTGAGGCCTTCGCCCGCGACGGCGCCGTGCTGATCGAGGGCTTCCTCGATGGCGAACAGCTGGCTCGCTGCCGCGCCGCGTTCGACTGGAATATCGCAAACCCCGGCCCTAAGGCCGTCACATTGTTTCCGGACACGGACAAGGAGCACCACAACGACAACGCCAATCCGCGGGCGGCCGAGCGCCTGAAGGCGCTGGCGCGCTCGATTCCGTTCGGGGAGCTTTTCGCCGAACTCTGGGGCTCCGAGCATGTCTGGTACTTCGCCGAGGAGGTGTTCCTGAAGAAGGGCGGCGTCGGCGGGCGCACCCCATGGCACCAGGACACCTCCTACCTGCCCTGGGGCGGCGACCACTGGGCCAACGCCTGGATCAGCTTCGAGGCGGTGCCGAAGGCCAACTCGCTGGAGATCGTCCGCAGCTCGCACCGCGGCACGCTCCACGACGGCACGGATTTCCGGGACGCGAACGATCCCACCGCGCCGCTGCACGGCCCTGAGTCCCTGCTGCCGCGCCTGCCTGACATCGAGGCCGAGCGGAAGGCCGACCCGGACGCCTACGACATCCTGTCCTGGGCCGGCCAGCCCGGCGACATGGTCGTGCTGCATCCGGGATCGCTGCACGGCGGCGCGCCGGTCGACGCCAACTTCCCCGACCGCCACACTCTGGTGTTGCGCTTCTTCGGCGACGATGCGGTGTTCCGCTCGATGCCTGCCAAGAGCAAGTCCAACATTCCGCGCGAGGGGATACTCTTCCACAAGGAGCTGGCGCACCTCGCCGACGGTGAACCGTTCCGCGCCGCCTGCTTCGAGCAACTGAGATGAGCGCGAGCAAGCGCACGATCATCGTGCCGGCCGGCGCGCAGGCCATGTACGACCGCTACCACTTCGCGCAGGCGACGCGGGTGGGCGATACGATATGGGTGTCGGGCCAGGTGGGGATCGATGCAGCCGGCCAACCTGGCGCCGACATGGCCGCCCAGGCGCGGCTGGCGTTCGAGGGACTGAAGGCGGTGCTGGCCGAGGCCGGCGCCACGCTCGGCGACGTCGTCGACCTCAACACCTTTCACACCGACCTGCGTGGCGACATGCGCGCGTTCGCGGCGGTGAAGGATGAGTTCTTCCCCGGCAACTACCCTTCATGGACGGCGGTGGGCGTGACCCAGCTCGCCAGACCTGATTTCCTTGTCGAAGTCCGCGCCGCGGCCGTCGTCGGCTCGGCGCTCGCCTGAGAACGAAAAAGAGAAAAGCGGAGGAGCCCCATGGCCGACGATGTTGGCGCCGCACCGAGGATCCGGGCGATGCAGGACGCGGAGACGATCGCGCTGGACGACATCGACGTCAGCAACGTCGAGCTTTGGCGAACCAACAGCCACTGGCCCTACTTCGCGCGCCTGCGCCGGGAGGACCCCGTGCACTACTGCGCCAAGAGCCAGTTCGGCCCCTATTGGTCGGTGACCAAATTCAACGACATCATGGCGGTTGAGACAAACCACGAGGTCTTCTCCTCGGAAGCCGGACACTTCGGCATCTCGATCTACGACGAAGGCAGCGGCGATGCGCCCGTGTTGCCAATGTTCATTGCGATGGACCCGCCCAAGCATGATCACCAGCGCAAGGTGGTCTCCCCGATCGTCGCGCCGGCCAGCCTGGCGCGGATGGAGGATCTGATCCGCTCGCGCGCGGCGAAGATCCTCGACGAACTGCCGGTTGGAGAGACCTTCGATTGGGTCGAGAGGGTCTCCATCGAGCTCACCACGCAGATGCTGGCGACCCTGTTCGACTTCCCGTTCGAGGACCGCCGGCTGCTGACCTACTGGTCGAACGTCGCGACCACCTTTCCAGCGCCGGGAGAGCTCATCGAGACCGAGGAGGAACAGACCGCCATCCTGATGGAATGCCTCGAGTACTTCGTCAGGCTGTGGAACGAGCGGGTGAACGCCGAGCCTGCCTTCAACCTGATCTCGATGCTCGCCCACGGCGAGGCCACCCGGGACATGACCCCCATGGAATTCCTGGGGAACATCCTCCTGCTGATCGTCGGCGGCAACGACACCACGCGCAACACCATCACCGGAAGCGTGCTGGCGCTGAACCAGAACCCGGACCAGCACCAGAAGCTGCGCGAGCGCCCGGAGCTCATCCCGTCGATGGTCTCCGAGACCATCCGCTGGCAGACGCCGCTCGCCCACATGCGGCGCACGGCCACGCAGGACACCGAGCTCGGCGGCAAACGCATCGCCAAGGGCGACAAGGTGATCATGTGGTACGTCTCGGGCAACCGCGACGAGACGGTCATCGAACGCCCGGACGAGTACATCATCGACCGCGAACGGGCGCGCCATCACATCTCGTTCGGGTTCGGCATCCACCGCTGCATGGGCAACCGACTGGCCGAGATGCAGTTGCGGATAGTCTGGGAGGAGATCCTCAAGCGTTATCCGAAGATCGAGGTCGTCGACGAGCCGGTCTACGTCGCGAGCCCGTTCACCAGGGGCTACAGCAGCCTGAAGGTCCGGATTCCACCCTCGGAGACCTTGGCGCCGCGCGCTGCGCCGGCTCCGGTCGTCCGACCGCTCCCGCCCAAACCCGTCGCCTATCGCCAGCCGCTGAGCGTGCTCGCCGCCGCCTCCTTGGTTTCGGCGGCCGCCGCGCTGCTCTTCAACGTCATGCCGGCGTTGCTGACGGCCGCGGCGACGCGGTTCTCTCTGGGTTCTGGCCAGATCGGAGTCGTGGGATCGAGCTATCTGGCCGGATTCGCCGTGGTCGCCGTCACCTCGAACCAGTGGCTGCCTCGGTTGAATTGGCGCGCCCTCGTCGGGGGCGGAACCGCCGTCTCGGTGGCCAGCCTGGCGGCCTGTGGTTTCGCCACGAGCTACGGGCCGTTGCTGGCGGCGCTCGTCATCGCCGGCGCCAGCCTCGGCGTCCTCTACACGCTTTGCATCGCCGTGATCTCCGAGCACCAGGCTCCAGACTCAGCCTTCGGGGTGAAGCTGACGGCCGAGGTGTTGCTGGGCGGCGTGGCGCTCCTGACCCTCACCGGCTTGGCCATTCCCCGCTGGGGATTTTCGGGCGCCGCTTTCGCCCTGGCTGCGATGGTGGGCGT
>DATJRL010000459.1:0-15715 GCA_035504785.1 Caulobacteraceae bacterium | reverse complement strand
CGGCTTCTTCATGTGGACGCCCGGCATCCCGGTCCCGCCCGGCGCCGAGACGCGCGGGCTCTATACCGACGCGATCTACTTCTAGTGTGGTGAACCAGAAGTTCGCCTGATCGTCAGGGCGGCCGCGGAAGCGAACTTCAGGTTCGTAAACCACACTAGAATCATAGACTTCCTAGTGTCCTTATCGAGTCCGAAGTTTGCCCGGCGCTCGCCCCATGCGGTTGCGAACTTCGGACTCGGGACACTAGAGCGCGTTGAGACGCGCCCATTCCTTTCCCCTCCGGGGAAGGGTCCCGCCCTCGCCGGAAAGGGTCGGATCAGCCCTCGTCGGCCTCGGCCGGGGCGGCGGCTTCGCCGGCCTCGAAGCTGCGCGGCGCGCGGCGGCGGCGCGGACGACGGGCTTCGCCAGGGGCCTCGTCGGACTCGGCGCGCGGCTCCGGCGCGCGAGGTTGCAGAAACGCCGGGGCGTGGCTCATCGCCCCGTCCTCGCCGCGCAGCACGCCGGCGGCCGCCTCTTCACGCGGCTGCTCGTAGGCGGGCGCCGGGGCGGTCAGCGGCGTCGCCTGCGGCTCGATCACGCCCAGAGGATCGCGCTCGGGACGGTCGCCTCCGTTGCGGTCGTTGCGGTACTCGCGATCCGGGCGGTTCTGGCGGTCGGCCTGATAGCGGCCCTGACGGTCGTCTCGGTCGCGAAAGCGGGGACGGTCGCCCTGATAGCGGTCATCGCGCGGCCGGTCGTCTCGGGGGCGGTCCTCGCGCGGCCTGTCGTCGCGCTGGCGGTACTCGCCCTGACCGTCGCGCTGGCGATATTCGCCGCGGTCCTCGCGGGGACGGTCGTCGCGTTGACGGTACTCGCCCTGTTGGCGGTCGTCGCGCGGGCGGTCGGTCTGCCACGCACGCTCGTCGCGGCGGCCCTCGGCCGCGGCCTCGACCTCGGTCTCGCCTTCCTCCGCGGCTTGCGGCTCCTCCTCGAAGTCGATGTCGTAGCCCGACGCGAACTGGTCGCGGCCGATGATCTCTCCGACCGGGCGCTGCGGCTGCATGGCGCGCAGGACGCGGAAGTAGTGCTCGGCGTGCTGCAGGTAGTTCTCGGCGAGAACCCTGTCGCCAGCCGACGAGGCGTCGCGCGCGAGCTGCTGGTATTTTTCGTAGATGTGCTGGGCGGCGCCTCGCACCTTCACGCCGTCGGGGCCGTTCGAGTCGAACGCGCGATTGGCGTTGTGTTGCGGCTTGCCGCCGCCTCCCCCTCCACCGCCGCGACCGCGATTGCGCTGGCGCTTCATCCCCTTGAAATCTCTCATGCTTGGTCGACCTGCTGCGGAGTCGCTCGGCGCCCCTGGCCTGTTGCCACCCGGGGCGGACCTGCGGTTTCCATCGAGATGCGGGCGATCTTGCCCGAATTAGTGTCCGAAAACGCTTAAGGTTCCCTGTCTCCAGCGAGCAATCCATGGCGCGGCGCCGCGGCGCCTGTCGGAGGGCCTTCCGCGCCAGCGCAACGCCGGCGCCTCGACCTCAACTCCAACGGTTCTAGGAGGAGACGTCTTAGGATTTAGCGATTCACCGACGGCTTTCCAAGGGCTTTCTTGACTCCCGCGACGACGCGTTCTCGATCGGCGAGGTCGCGATGGCGGCTGAGCGCCTCCGCGCCGGCCTCGCGGAACAGCGCTTCGACGTCGGCCGCCTGCCCCGCGCCCACCTCGACGACGAAGCGGCCCCCGGGGTTCAGGACATGCAGAATCTCCGGCGCGAGGCGACGGTAGGCGGCCAGGCCGTCCGGGCCTCCGTCCAGCGCCAGACGCGGCTCGTGATCGCGCACCTCCGGATCGAGCGTTTCGATCTCGGCGGTGGGAATGTACGGCGGGTTGGACACGACGAGGTCGAAGCCGGCCTCGCCCAGGCCCGCCGTCCAGTCGCCCCGCAGCAGCGCCACGCGGCCCTCGAGACCGAGGTTGGCGGCGTTCTCGCGGGCGACGGCGAGCGCGTCTTCCGAGGCGTCGATGCCGAGGCCTCTGGCCAGCGGGCGCTCGGCGAGGATCGCCAGCAGGATGGCGCCGGAGCCGACGCCGAGGTCCAGAATGCGGAACGCCCGCTCGGGCGGAAACTCGGCCAGGACGACGTCGAGGATGGTTTCCGTGTCCGGGCGGGGGGTCAGCACACCCGGTCCGACCTTGAGCATCAGCTTCCAGAAGCCCTTGCGGCCCAGGATGAGGCTGACCGGCTCGCGGCGCGCCCGGCGCGCCACGAACGCCGCCAGACGTTCGGCGGCGTCGCCCGTCAGCACCCGGTGCGGATCGCCGAGAATTTCCGCCCGGCTGACCGGTCCCGCGGCCTCGAGCAGCAACCGCGCGTCGATGGCCGGGTTGTCCACCCCGGCCGCCTGCAGCCGCGCGGTGGCGGCTTTCCAGGCGGCCAGGAGGGTCGTCACGATCGTGAGGTTTACGCCCGCTCGCCTTTCAGCGGCGACGAGCCGAAGGCGCCGGCCTTCACCGAGCCTTCCATGGCGTCGCCGCTCACGGTGACGCTGAATTCGAGGTCGATCGGGAACGGCTGGGTGAGCTTGGTGCCCCAGCTCAGCTTGTCGCCGTCCGCCTTGCCCGAGATGTCCTGCGTGCCCTGCGCGCCGGCGAACTGGCCGGTGAAGCTATCGCCGCTTGTCTTGACCGTCAGCGTGCCGGTCTGCACGCCCATCGGCGAGTTGATCGTGACTTTCCAAGTGCCGTCGGCGGACATCTATGTCCCTCCCATTTGATGGAGGCGAACCCTAAGCAGGCGCGGCGATCCCGCGCAAGAGTGACGCGGGCGTCATAAATCCGTGTTCTGTAAGGTGGGCTTACTCGGCCGCCTGCAAGCCGTGCTCGGCTTCCAGCTCGGCCGCCCTGGCCTCGACCAGTTCGACGATGTGGTCGACCATGTGGTCGTTGTCCATCTTGTGATCCGGCTTGCCGGCCAGATAGACCATCCCCGAGCCCTTGCCGCCGCCGGTGAAGCCCACGTCGGTGAGCAGCGCTTCGCCGGGGCCGTTCACGACGCAGCCGATGATCGAGAGGCTCATCGGCGTCGCGATATGGGCCAGACGTTCCTCGAGCTTCGCCACCGTGCCGATCACGTCGTAGCCCTGCCGGGCGCAGGATGGGCAGGCGATGATATTGACGCCGCGGTGGCGCAGGCCGAGCGACTTGAGGATGTCGAAGCCGGCCTTGATCTCCTCCACCGGATCGGCGGCCAAGGACACGCGGATGGTGTCGCCGATGCCGGCCCAGAGCAGGCTGCCCATGCCGATCGCCGACTTGATCGTACCGGAGCGCAAGGCGCCGGCCTCGGTGATGCCGACGTGCAGCGGGCAATCCACCGCTCCGGCGAGTTGCTGATAGGCGGCGACGGCCATGAAGACATCCGACGCCTTCACGCTGATCTTGAACTCGTGGAAGTCGTTGTCCTGCAGGATGCGGGCGTGATCGAGCGCGCTCTCGACCATCGCGTCGGGGCAGGGCTCGCCGTACTTCTCCAGCAAGTGAGGCTCCAGCGATCCGGCGTTGACGCCGATGCGCATCGAGCAGCCGTGATCCCGGGCGGCCTGGATCACTTCCTTCACCCGCGACGCGTTGCCGATGTTGCCGGGGTTGATGCGAAGGCAGGCCGCGCCCGCCTTCGCCGCCTCGATGCCGCGTTTGTAGTGGAAGTGGATGTCGGCGACGATCGGCACGTTGGCGGCCTTGCAGATCGCCGGCATCGCCGCCGTCGAGGCTTCGTTCGGGCAGGAGACGCGAACGATGTCGGCCCCGGCTTCCTCCAGTTGGCGGATCTGGGCGATCGTCGCGTTGGCGTCCGACGTCAGGGTGTTGGTCATGGACTGGACGGAAATCGGCGCTCCGCCGCCCACCGGCACCTTGCCGACATGAATTTGGCGGCTCTGGCGCCGATCGATCGCGCGCCAGGGGCGCACGCGGGTGTGATCTTCAACGGTCATGACATCCCCAAGGATAGGGGCAATCGCCGGGGCTCGCCAGTGCCGAGGCGGCTCAGCCGGCCGACGCGGTCGTGGTTGCGGTCGTCTTCAGCGGCATCTGCGCCGCGGTGAAGAGACCCCTGGACAGCCCGCCCTCGAAAAGTTCGGCGCTGGCGGGGTTGGAGACCTCGGCGGTCAGGTTCGGAAGCGCCGGCACGCGATAGGCCTCGCCGGGCGCGAGCTGGCGAGCGAAGTAGACCACGCCGCCCGGCCCGCGGACCTCGAGCGAGATCGACTTCTTGGCCTGGATGATCAGGTCGGACGCGCCGGCGGCGGGACCGTAGATCGCGCCTCCGGCGACAAAGGGCGTCGCCGGCGCGGCCGGCGCGGTCGGCGACGAAACCGGGACGATCGAGTTGGCCGGCGCATCGGCGCCGACGACGGGCGTGACATAGGGCGCGGGAGCGGTGGCCTCGGGCGGCGCCGGAAGCGGAGCGTCGACCGAATAGGGGCCGTTCGCGGCGGCGTTGGTGTGCGGCGCGGCGATGATCGCGCGGGCGGCCTGGGCGCCCCTGTGGTGGGGCGCCGTCGTGGCGCGCACGGCGATATTCCAGCCCACCACGGAGATCAGCGCGACCCCGCCAAGGGCCACGAGCCAACCACCGCCGCGGCGGTGGTCGTGACGCACGCCCACGGGCGAGCGCAGATCGTCGTCGTCGGGACTCGGATACTCGGTGCGATAGCGCGCGGCGGTCGCGTCGGCGTCGAGCCCCAGCGCCTTGGCGTAGGCGCGGACGTAGCCGATCGTGAACGGACGTGAAGGCAACTGATCGAGCGCCGCGTTCTCGATCGCCGCCAAGTGGCGGGCGCGGACCTTGGTGGTCTCCGCGATGTCGTCCAGGGAGAGGCCGAGACCGTCGCGCGCCCGCTTCAGGGCCGAGCCGATGTCGATCGACGTGTCGAGCACGACTCGCGGCCGCCTGGCCGGCGCCGCCTGGCTGCCGACTGCCCCATCCACGAACGCGCCCGTATCGAGAGGCATGACGCTTACGATCCCCGACTCAACGCAAACGAATCACCTGGAGTGAAACTGGCGCCGCAATGGCGCCGAAGTTGGGCACGCTAGGGGGTCGTAGGTTAAGCCTTCGTTGTCGATATCAATTAATACGCGTGATTCCAACGCCGTAGCGCAAAATTCACACTGCGACATATAGTTTGCGCGCGAGCGTTTCCAACTCCCCCCGCACGGAGCCCTGGGTGGCTTTGAGCAGGGTCTCCACGCCGCGCCGGGCCGCCTCGCGGTCGCATGAGAGCACCATCTGTTTCACCGGTCCGATGCCGGCCGGCGGCATGGACAATCCCTCGAAACCCAACGCCACCAGCGCGAAGGCTTCGAGCGGACGCCCCGCCATCTCGCCGCAGACCGAGACCGGCGTGCCCGTCTCGATGCACGCCTCCTGGATCCGCTTCAGAGCCCGCAACGCCGGCGGCGAGAGCGGATCGTAGCGGTCGGCGACGCGCGGATTGCCGCGGTCCGCGGCGAAAAGATACTGGATGAGGTCGTTGGTGCCCACCGACACGAAGTCCGTCATCGGCAGCAGCGCGTCGAGGTGCCAGAGCACGGCCGGGGCCTCGACCATCGCGCCGACGTCGAGCCGCGAAGGCGGCGAGCGGCCGCGGCGCTGCGCCCAGGCCACCTCGTGGTCGACAAGCGCCCGCGCGGCGCGGAACTCGTCGACGCTGCACACCAGCGGGAACATCACCCTGAGCGGCCGTCCCCGCGCCGCGGCGATCAGGGCGCGAAGCTGCAACCGCAGCAGCGCGGGTCGATCGAGCCCCATGCGGATCGCCCGCCACCCGAGCGCGGGATTGTCCTCGTGCTCGGCCTCCAGGTAGGGCAGCACCTTGTCGCCGCCGAGATCGAGGGTGCGGAAGGTGACGGGCCGATCGCCAGCCGCCTCCAGCACGCGGGCGTAAAGCGCCGCTTGGGCGTTGAACCGCGGCAAGTCCTCGGAGACCATGAACTGGAATTCGGTGCGGAAGAGGCCGATGCCCTCGGCGCCGGTCTCGTCGAGGCTCTCGAGATCGACGGCGAGGCCCGCGTTCATCAGCAGGCTGATTTTCGATCCGTCACGGGTGAAGGCGGGCGTGTCGCGCAGCTTGGCGAATTCGACGCGACGCTGGTCGCGAACGCCGATGCGCATCTTCAGGGCGCTGATGACGTCGGCCCTCGGTCGAAGGTAGGCTTCGCCGGTTTCGGCGTCGACGATCACCAGATCCCCCTCGGTGAGCTTGTCGCGGAGGCCGGGCAGCCGCCCCACGCAAGGGATATCCAGAGCGCGCGCCACGATCGCCGCGTGGCTCGCCGGCGATCCCTCCTCCAGCAGAAGGCCGCGGAGCTTGCCTCGATCGTACTCCAGGAGGTCGGCCGGCCCGAGGTTGCGTGCGATCAGGATGGCGTTGTCCGGCAGCACCCGCGCCTTGCCGCCATCGCCGGCGAGGTGGCGCAGCAGGCGGTCGTTGAGGTCCTCGAGGTCGTGGACCCGCTCGCGGAGGTAGGGATCGCGGGCCTGACCGATGCCGGCGCGGTGCTCCGAGCGCACCCGCTCCACCGCCGCTTCCGCCGTCAGCCCCGACCGCACCGCCTCCATCAGCGAGTGGTTCCAGCTGCGGCTGTAGGCCAGCATCTTGTAGGTCTCGAGCAGGTCGTAGCTGGGGCCGAGCACCGCCTGGTGGCCCTCCAGCATCTCGTCGATCTGGGCTTGCAGCTCGTGGATCGAGGTGTTGAGCCGCGCCTCTTCCGCCGCGGGGTCGTCGCTCAGCAGTTGCCCCGCCGCGACCGGCGCTTCGTGCAGAACCGCGACGCCGAGCGCGAGGCCGTCGGCGAGACGCTGACCGCGCAAGCGCTCGGGCCGTTGGGGCGCGATCTCGACGTCTCGCAGCTGGACGGCGTCCAGCACCTCTCCGGCCGAGACCATTTCGGCCAGGACCATGGCGATGATCTGCAGGTCCTCGACTTCGTCCTCGGCGTAGACGCGGCTGGTGCGGTTCTGCACCACGATGACGCCGATCGCGCGGCCGCCCCGAAGCAGCGGCACGCCCATGAAAGCGTGGAACGGGTCTTCGCCGGTCTCGGGGCGGTAGGAGAAGGCGGGGTGACCGGGCGCGTCGGACAGGTTCAGCGGCCGGCCGGTGCGCATGATCTCGCCCACCAGGCCCTCGCCCGGCTTCATGCGCGTCACGTGCACGGCCGAAGGGTCGAGGCCCTCGGTGGCGAAGAGCTCCAGCTCCCCGGACTTGCGCGACAGGTAGAGCGAGCAGACCTCCGCCACCATCGAGACGGCGATGATGCGCACCACCATGTCGAGCTTGGCCTGCGCCGGACGCACGCCGGCCATCGCCTCGCGGATCTGGCGAAGCAGGCTGCGTGGTCCGCGAGGCGGGAGGCCTGTCGGCGGGGGCATGCTGGGCGCTCTCTCCCGTGACGTTAGGCCGGGCCTATATCAGGTTTTGATGGCGGCGCCGCGCTCCGGTCCAACGCGTCGGCCAGGCGCTCGAAGTTTCAGCGAACGCACGCCCGGCGACCCTTCAACTGGTGCAAAGAATCGGCGTTTCAAGCGCTGGGGCGCACCCTCGCGGCTCCGTCGGCCGCCGACTTCGCCCCGGCGAAGGAGGCGGGCGCCCGATCACAGTTGTGTGGGAGCGACGCTTCGCGCGCTACCTCAACCCGAATCAAGACGTTAGACCCGAGCTGGGAGGCTGATTCGCCGGCATGCCTGGGACTCCGATCTTGCGTCGCTCGTATCTTCTGCAAGCTGGACGCCGCGTCGCGGGCGCGGTCGTCGCGGCCGGGGTGCTGTTTGCGCCGGTCGCCTGTCACCGCGCGACGGCGCCGCAAGCCGCCGCGCCGACGAAAGTCGCGGTCGCGGCGCCGAGCGGCGTGCGCGAGGCGATGGCGTCGCTCTACGCCGCGAGCGAGGCGCAGGGCATGGTGGTGACCGTCGTCGACGGCGACAGCGTGACCACCCAGGGCTTCGGCCGCATGGGGCCGAAGGACCCGCGCACGCCGGACGGCCGCACCCTGGTGCGCCTGCAGTCGATCTCCAAGCTGTTCTCGTCCGAGCTGCTGGCCACCATGGCCGCGCAAGGCAGGGTTCGTCTCGACGATGCGCTGCAGGCGCATGCCCCGCCCGGCTCGATCGTGCCTCAGCCGAAGAACGGGCCGCCGATCACGCTGCTCAGCCTCGCCACCCATACCAGCGGACTGCCGCGGGAAGCCGGCATCGATCCGCCGCCGCCCGATGCGGCGATCGCCGCGCGCTGGGCGTGGCTGGTGCGCGAGCGCGGCCGTCCCGCGCCGGGCCGCCAGGCGCTCTATTCGAACGTCGGCTTCGAGCTGCTGGGCGACGCCCTCGCGAACGCCGCCGGCAAATCCTACAACGACGCCCTGGACCAGGCCGTCACCGGTCCCCTTGGCATGGTCGACACCACCGCCCGGCCGACGGCGGAGGAATGCGCGCGGCTCATGTCGCCCGACTTGCGGCGCGGGACCTACCCCTGCATCGATCAGACGCCCGAGGCGGCGAGCGGCGGCCTCTATTCCACGGCGGATGACATGGCGCTCTGGATGAAGGCGCAGCTGGCGGCCGGGCCGGCGGGCTCGGTGCGCGGCATCAGCCAGGCCGTCTACATCCGCCGCGACACCCTGGCCCGCGCCGTCGGCATCGACCACGCCGGCCCGGCCAGCGGCATCGGCCTCGCCTGGATCGAGGAAGAACCGGACGACACCCATCCGCGCATCCTGGAGAAGACCGGCGGCGGCGACGGCTTCCTCACCTACATCGTCATCGACCCGGTCCATCGGATCGGCATCTTCGTGGCCTTCAACAACGAGAGCGGCCACCGCTTGCCGATCGTGGCCCGCGACGCGAACGTCCTGGTCGGCGAGCTGGGCGCGCGGCGACGCACCTAGCCGGCGAAGTTGACGGCGGCGTTCGGGCGGCGCCTTAACCGCGCCCATGCCGGATTCAGCCGACATCGCCGCGTCCGAAGGTCGAGTCGCAAGGCGACCCGCGGGCTACTACGACATCCACCCCGACGGACTGCCGTCGCCGCGGCGCTGGTGGGCGGCGGTCGCGATCTGGCTGGCCATCGCCATGACCGTGCTCGACAGCGCCATCGCCAACGTCGCCCTGCCGACCATCGCCCGCGACTTCGGGGCGGCGCCGTCAGAGTCGATCTGGATCGTCAACGCCTATCAGCTCGCCATCGTCACCACCCTGCTTCCGCTCGCCTCGCTGGGCGAGATCGTCGGCTTTCGGCGCGTCTATCGAGTCGGCCTGGGTTTGTTCGTCGTCGCCTCGCTGGCCTGCGCACTCTCCCGCTCGCTGACCATGCTGACGATCGCCCGCACCGTGCAGGGACTCGGCGCCGCCGGCGTGATGAGCGTCAACGGCGCGTTGCTGCGCCACACCTACCCGCAGGCGCAACTCGGCCGCGGCATCGGGCTCAACGCCATGGTGGTGTCGGCCGCGTCGGCGATCGGACCGACGGTGGCGGCGGGCATCCTGGCGCTCGGCCCGTGGCCCTGGCTGTTCGGCGTCAACGTGCCGATCGGACTGGCGGCCTTGGCGGTCGGCTGGCTGAGCTTGCCGATGAACCCGCTCTCGGGACGGCGGTTCGACTGGCTCTCGGCCTCGCTGAACGCCTTGACCTTCGGCCTGGTGATCACCGGCGCCGATGTGGTCAGCCGAACAAAGGCGAAGCTCGCCGGCGCAGTGGAGCTCGGCGCCGGCATCGTCTTCGGCGCCGTGCTCGTCATTCGGGAGCTCGGCCAGCATCGGCCGCTGGTGCCCTTCGACCTTCTGCGCCAGCCGCTGTTCACGCTCTCGGTGGCGACCTCGATCGCCTCGTTCACCGCCCAGATGCTGGCCTTCGTGGCGCTGCCGTTCCACTTCGAGAACGTGCTGCACTACGATCAGGTCATGACCGGCCTTCTGTTGACGCCATGGCCCCTCGCGGTCGGGGTGATGGCGCCCGTCGCCGGGTGGCTGGCGGACCGGGTCTCCACGGCCGTCCTCTGCGCGGTGGGTCTCGCCATCTTCGCCGCCGGCCTCGCGGCGCTCGCCGTAACGCCGCTCGGCGCGCATCCGTTCGACGTATGCTGGCGGATGGCGATGTGCGGCTTCGGGTTCGGGGTCTTCCAGTCGCCCAACAACCGCATGATGCTGACGGCGGCGCCGCGCGAACGGGCCGGCGCCGCGGGCGGCATGCTGGGAACCGCGCGCCTGACCGGCCAGACCCTCGGGGCGGTGATGACGGCGATTTTCCTGCACTACTTCGGCGACCACGGCGAAGTCATCGGCCTCCTCGTCGCCGCCGGCTTCGCGGTGCTCGCGGCGAGCGTCAGCCTGTCGCGAACCGCCGTGCGCGCGCCGGTTTAGGGCAGAACTTCGCCGGGTTTTGCCGGCCTCAGCGCGTGACTAACCACGAGGATTATCACCATCGCCAGGCCGATCGATCCGGCGGCGACGAAGCGGTCGAGATGCAGGCCGCCTTGTGAGAACGGCTTGGTCAGGGTGTCGCCTAAGGTCGCGCCGAGCGGCCGGGTCAGGATGTAGGCGGCCCAGAAAAGGATCGCTGGCGGGATGCGGGTGAGATAGCGAGCCGCCGCGACCACCGCCAGGAGGGCGATGAACAACAGCGCGCCCTTTTCGAACCCGAGGTTCAGCCCGGTGTCATCGGCCGTGAAGTCGCCAAGCGCCGTCCCGAGCGTGTTCGAGACGAGGATGGTGACCCAGTAGAAGCTCTCGTTCTTGCGGTCGCTGATGTGGTCGGCGGCAATGCGGCCAGTGGCGAAGCGCCAGATGATCAGCATCGCGATCACCGCGGCGAACTCGGCGGCGGTGCTCTTCACGTAGCCAAGTCCCACCGTGCGATCGAGGAAGTCGGACGTGGTGGTGCCCACCAGGGTGGTGCCGACCACCACCAGCCAATAGGCCCAGGGGTGGTAGCGCTTGGCCGCCAGCTGGACGGCGAGCGTCACCAGGAAGAAGCCCAGAAAGATCAGCGTACTGGTCAGATACCCGAGGTTCAGCGACATCGAGAGCGCGTCGCCGCCGGTCTCGCCGACGGTGGTGGCGCAGATCTTCACGATCCAGAACACCAGCGTGATCTGCGGGACCTTGCTCAGCGCCTCGCCGACGCCCTGCGGGGCCGGACGAGCGGCGGTTTCGGACATGCTCGCCCGCTGGCCTCAATCGTTCGGCTTAAAGACCGCGACCTTGCCGCCGGTCCACCCGAAGGTCACGCCGCTGGCGTCGCGCGACTTGATCGTGATGGCGCCGTAGGTGAGGTACAGCGTCCCGGTGGCTTGGTCGATCGCGCCGGACCGGGCGCCGAGGAAGGTCGGGATGGTGCGCGCCACCGAATAGGCGTCGCCGGGTCCTTCGTCGATCACGGTGAGCGTGCCGTCGCCGTTCGGGCAGAAGACGCGGCCGCGCGCTTCGTCGACCAGCATGGCGTCGTTGAACGGGCCGGCCGGCAGGGTCGCCAGGATGCGGCCGTCCTTGGGATCCATTGCCACGACCACGGCGTTGGCGCAGCCGGCGAACAGCCGGTGGGTATGATGGTCATAGGCGAGGCCATGCGGGCTCCGGCAGCCGGTCAGCGGCCAGGTCGCGTCGATCCGGCCGCTGGCGACGTCGATCTTCGAGAGCTGCCCGGTGGACGCGATGTTGACGAAAGCCTTGCCATGGCCGTCCGCGGCGATGAACTCGGGCTCGCCCGGCAGGTCGACCTGGCGAGCGACGGCGCCGGCCTTGGCGTCGATGATCGCCAGCTTCTTGCCGTCGCCGAGCGCCACCAGCACCTGACCCGTACCCGGATCGAAGACGATCCCGTCCACGTCCGGGCCGACGGGGATGTCCTTCACCGCGCTGAGGTCGGAGAGCCTGAACTCCTTGACGAGCCCATCGCCGCCGCTGGTGGCGAAGCCCATCCCGATCGCCGCGTCGGCGACCGCGCCATGCGCATGATTCAGCGGGCCGGCCGACCCGACCGCCTTGCCGGTCACGGTGTCGATCACCGCGATCGCGTCGCTGTGGCCGATGTACAGCCGGCCGCGGTCGAAGCTGGCGTAGTCCCAGGCGCCCGGCGCGCCGAAGTCGATCGACCCGGCATATACGTAGTCGTCTGGCGCATGGGCGGCCGGCGCGGCGAACGCGATCGGCGCGACGCCGAGAAAAACCTGCGCCGCCGCGGCGATGCTCCAACTGAACCGACCCACGACCCGACCCTCCCGAGCTGTTCTGTTTTGTCGCGCGCTCTTCGACCGATCCCCACCATCCGTCAATCGCCGCGAACAATATCTGGAGGCTCGACGACGAGCGTGCGACACGCCCCCTTCGATGCGCCGTCGAACCCGCACCTGGCCGGCCTGGCTGTTCGTGGCGCTCCCGGCCGCCGCGGTCGCCGGCCCGCCCTACGTCACCGATGACGCCGAACCCACCGATCCCGGTCATTGGGAGATCTACGCCTACGCGGCGCGGACTGGCGCCTGACGCCACACTGGTCGCTGCTGGCCTCGGGCAGTCCGGGAATCTGGAACGCCCGCCAAGCAGGCCGCTGGGACTTCTACTTCGCGCTGAAGGCGGACGACTGACGCCGGCTCAGGCGGCGGGCTTGTCGAGGCCGTAGGCGGCGTGCAGCGCGCGCACCGCGAGCTCGGTGTAGGCGGCGTCGATCAGCACGCTGATCTTGATCTCCGAGGTGGAGATCACCTGGATGTTGACGCCCTTGTCGGCCAGGGCCTTGAACATGGTCTGGGCGACGCCGGTGTTGGAGCGCATGCCGACGCCGATCACCGAGACCTTGGCGACGTTGTCGTCGAGCGCCGCGTCCTCGAGGCCGATCGAGTCCTTCGCCGCCAGCACCAGTTCCAGCGCCCGCGCCGCGTCGCGCTTGCCGACGGTGAACTCCATGTTGGCCGCGCCGGCGGTGCGGGCGTGGCTCTGCACGATCATGTCGACGTTGACGTTGGCCTCGCCGAGGCGGCCAAAGATCTCCGAAGCGACGCCCGGATGGTCCGGCAGGCCGAACAGGCTGATCTTGGCCTCGTCGCGGCTGTAGGCGACCCCGCTCACGATGCGCTTTTCCACGATCTCCTCCTCGTCGCAGACGATGGTGCCGACGTTGTCCGTGTCGCCGCCCGGCTCCACGAAGCTGGACAGCACCCGCAGCGGCACCCGCTGAGCCATGGCCAGCTCTACCGAGCGGCTCTGCAGCACCTTGGCGCCCAGCGACGCCATCTCCAGCATCTCCTCGTAGGAGATCTTCGGGAGGCGGCGGGCGCGCTCCTCGATGCGGGGATCGGTGGTGTAGACCCCGTCGACATCGGTGTAGATGTCGCAGCGGTCGGCGCGCAGGGCGGCGGCGACGGCCACGGCCGACAGATCGCCCGCACCCCGGCCCAAGGTCGCCAGCCGACCCTGGCGGTCGATGCCCTGGAAGCCCGCCACCACCGGAACTTCGCCGGCCGCGAGCGCGGCCTCCAGCTTGGCCGGATCGACCTCGTCGATGCGGGCCTTGCCGTGAGTGTCGTCGGTGATCACCGGAATCTGCCAGGCAAGCCAGGACTTGGCGTGGACGCCCAGGTTGCGCAGCGTCATCGCCAGCAGCCCGGCGGAGACCTGTTCGCCGGAGGCCACCACCACGTCGTATTCGTCGTCGGACGCCGGCAGGCCTTCGGCCGCGGGGCCGGCGCCGTCGGTCCAGGCCACCAACTCGTTCGTGCGTCCCGCCATCGCAGAGACGACCACGACCACGTCATTGCCGCGCGCACACTCGGCCGCCACCAATCGGGCCACGCGCCGAATGCGCTCCAGGTCGGCCACCGAAGTGCCGCCGAATTTCATGACGATGCGGGACAAGGACTTCGCGGCGGCGCTTTGCTGACGGGGCCGCCCTTCTAGCCACGCGGTTCGGCCCGGACAAGTTGACAGTTGGCCGCAACCTGGTTACCTAACTAGCTGACTACCGGAGTCGCGACCATGACCGACGAAACCAGCCGCCTCGACGCCATCGCCCGTTCCCGCTCGACCGTGGCTGACAAGATCCGCGCCCTCGCCGCCGCCGGCGTCCCCCGCGCCGACATCGCCCGCTTCCTCGGCAAGCGCTACCAGCACGTCCGCAACGTGCTGGAGGGCGATGCTCAGAGCGGCGGCGGCTACGTGATTGGAAGGGCGGACCTGAGCGGGGTGCAGGAACGGCCTGCGCCTTACCGGGCCGCGGCTGAGGAGACTGACATCGACCGTCGCAGCCCAGGCGTATTCTGGCTGCGCCTGAGGCCCGACGGTAGCTTGCTTCTTCCTGCCGAGGTGGCTGAGGCGCTGGAGGCGGCGCCGGGCCGACGCGTGTTCGCTCAACTGAAGGATGGGCGTCTGGAGATCATCAGCGCCGACAGGGCGCTCGAAGAAGCCAGCGAACTCGTATGCCGCCTGATTCCGGCGTCGGTCGATCTCGCCGAGAGCCTGATCGACGACCGTCGGGCCGAAGCAGCGCGCGAGTGGCCGCGTGACTAGACCGGTGCTCGACGCCTCCGCCATCCTCGCCGACCTCCATCGCGAACCCGGCGGCGAAATTGCGCGCGCCGCCCGGCTGGACGGCCTGGTGTCGGCCGTCAACTATTCAGAGGTGGTCGCCAAGCTGGTGGAGCAAGGGGTGCGCGGCGCAGACGCCGTCTATCTCCTGGATCGCATTGGCTATGAGGTGGTCCCGGTCGATCGCTCGCGCGCAGCGCTTGCCGGGGAACTACACGCCGAGACGTTTCGGTCCGGCGTGTCGCTCGGCGATCGGTTTTGCCTGGCGCTGGCCCGCGAACTCGGCGCGCCGTTGCTGACCACGGACCGACGTCTCGGAACGGTCGATCTCGACATCGAGGTCGTGCTCATCCGTTGACGGGCGCCGGGCACGGGTCCAGCTAGGCGCCGATGGCCGAGGCCCAGTCCAGCATCGACCCCGACGAGGTCGCCCGCTTCTCCGCCTGGGCGGCCGAGTGGTGGAATCCGCGGGGCAAGTTCGCGCCGCTGCACAAGTTCAACCCGCTGCGGCTCCACTTCATCCGCGACCAGGCGCTGGCCCGGTTCGGACGCGACGGGGCGGCCAGGCGGCCGTTCGAGGGCCTGAGGCTGCTCGACATCGGCTGCGGCGGCGGCCTGCTCAGCGAGCCGATGGCGCGGCTGGGGTTCGCCGTGACGGGCGTGGACGCCTCCGACAGAAACGTCGGCACGGCCGCCGCCCATGCGTCCGACGTCGGGCTCGCCATCGACTACCGCTGCGCCACCGCCGAGGCGCTGCTCGAGCTCGAGCCGCGGTTCGACGTGATCCTCAACATGGAGGTGATCGAGCACGTCGCCGATCCGGCCGCCTTCCTGCGCGACACCGCGCGGCTGCTGGCGCCGGGCGGCCTGATGATCCTCGCAACCCTCAATCGCACGCTGAAGTCGCTCGCCCTCGCCAAGGTCGGGGCCGAGTACGTGTTGCGTTGGGTCCCGCCCGGAACCCACGACTGGCGCCGCTTCCTGCGCCCCGACGAAGTCCGCGCCTTCCTCGCCGGCGAACCCTACGATGTCGCCGGCCCCTTCGGCGTCGCCTTCGATCTGCTGTCCGGCCAATGGCGCCGCTCCGCCGACGCTGGCGTCAATTATCTGATGACCGTCGCCGCCCCGCCCGCAACTCCATGAGCGCCCCTGACCGCCTGGAAGGCCGGCG
>DATJRL010000458.1:0-2160 GCA_035504785.1 Caulobacteraceae bacterium | reverse complement strand
TCGCCATCGACCTCGGCGACTTCGGCCGCGGCCAGCCCTCGATGGCCATCGTCAGCGCCTTCTGGCCGCGATACGAGCCGCGCCCGCTCACCGACGAGCAGATCGACGAGGAACTCGTCCCGTTCCTCCTCTGGATGGCCGAGTCCTGCGACGGTCTCGACCCCGAGGACCTCAAATGGACCCTTGAGCGCACGCCGGCCGCCCGGGCGCGTCGGGAGGGGAAGTCTTAGGGCAGAAGTTGCGGAGACAGCCAGCAATTTCAATACTTTAGTGCCATTTTGCTCCCTTCTCCCCCCGCGGGAGAAGGATTCCAATCCGCCTCGGAGAGAGACGTGTGACTCTGCGGGCCGTCCGGGGGAGACGGCATCGGGGAGCGTGATCAGAAGCTGACGCTACCAACCTCCTTGTCTAGCGCCCGCGCCCGCCTTGCGCGCTCACAGTGAATGGCGTTCACTCAGGATCGTCTCCCCAACTCGGAGCCCTGCCTATGCCGCTCGACACCGCCGACCTCGACTTCGATCCCGACGCCCTGCGCGAGAAGTATCGCGCGGAGCGTGACAAGCGGCTGCGGGCGGACGCCAACCAGCAGTACGTCGAGGTGAGAGGCGACTATCGGCGCTACATCGACGACCCCTACGTCGAGCCCGGCTTCAGCCGCGCTCCGCTGACCGACACGGTGGACGCCATCGTGATCGGCGGCGGCTTCGGCGGGCTGATGGCGGCGGCGCGCCTGCGCGAGGCGGGGCTCGAGAAGATCCGCATCATCGAGAAGGGCGGCGACTTCGGCGGCACCTGGTACTGGAACCGCTATCCGGGCGCCCAGTGCGACATCGAAAGCTACATCTACCTGCCGTTGCTGGAAGAGACCGGCTACATCCCGACGGAGAAATACGCGTTCGCCAACGAGATCCGAGCGCACGCGCGGCGCATCGGCGAACACTACGACCTCTACAAGGACGCCTGCTTCCAGACCGAGATCCGCGACCTGCGCTGGCTGGAAGACGAGGCGCGCTGGCTGGTGCGCACCAGTCGCGACGACGCCATGAAGGCGCGCTACGTGGTGATGTCCAACGGGCCGCTGAACCGGCCGAAGCTGCCGGGCATTCCCGGCATCGAGAGCTTCAAGGGCCACTCGTTCCACACCAGCCGCTGGGACTATGGCTACACCGGCGGCTCCAACGAAGGGAACCTGACCGGACTCACCGACAAGCGGGTGGCGATCATCGGCACCGGCGCCACGGCCATCCAGTGCGTGCCGCACCTGGGACGGTGGGCCAAGCAACTCTACGTCTTCCAGCGCACCCCCTCCTCGGTCGACGTCCGTGGCAACAAGCCGACCGACCCGGAATGGGCCGCCTCGCTGACGCCCGGCTGGCAGAAGCGGCGGATGGAGAATTTCAACACCCTCGTCTCCGGCGGCGCACAGGACGAGGATCTGGTGAGCGACGGCTGGACTGATATCATCCGCAGCCTGATCTCGGTCGCCGCGTTCCGGGGCGACAAGCCGATGTCGCCGGAGGAGGTGGCGGCCGGCATGGAGCTCGCCGACTTCCGCAAGATGAACCAGATCCGCGGGAGGGTGGCCGCCACGGTCAAGGATCCGGCCACCGCCGAGGCGCTGAAGCCCTGGTACCGGCAGTTCTGCAAGCGGCCGACCTTCAACGACGACTACCTGCCCACCTTCAACCGGCCGAACGTGACCCTGGTGGACACCGAGGGTCACGGCGTCGACCGGATCACCGAGCATGGGCTGGTGGTGAAGGACGTCGAGTACGAGGTCGATTGCCTGATCTTCGCCACCGGTTTCGAGGTGGGCACGTCGTACACGCGACGGGCCGGATTCGAGGTCTATGGCCGGGGCGGCAAGACCCTCAGCGAGCATTGGGGCCAGGGGCTGCGCACCCTGCACGGCCTCTACGCCGCGGGCTTCCCCAACTGCTTCCACTTGGGCGTCAACCAGTCGACGCTGACGCCGAACTTCCCGCACCTGCTGGACGAGCAGACGCGCCACGTCGCCTTCGTGGTCGGTGAGGCGCAGGCGCGGCAGGCGACCGTGGTCGAGCCGTCGCCCGAGGGCGAGGCGGGTTGGGTGCAGACCATCAAGGACACGGCCCGCCTCAACCTCGAGTTCCGCGAAGCCTGCACCCCCGGCTACTACAA
>DATJRL010000457.1:0-8963 GCA_035504785.1 Caulobacteraceae bacterium | reverse complement strand
CCTGAGGCGCCTAGGGCGCGGCCGGTGATGCCGTCAGCGCCGAGCGCTCGGCCGAGACCGAGGTCGATGCGGCCCGGCGCCAGCGCCTCCAGCTCCATGAAAACCTCCGCCACCTTCAGCGGCGAATAGTTGGGCAGCATGACGCCGCCGGAGCCGAGGCGGATGGTCGACGTCACCTGGGTCAGCGCCGCGAGCAGCACCTCGGGCGAGGCGCTGGAGAGATGCGGGATCGAATGATGTTCGGCCACCCAGAAGCGCTTGTAGCCGAGCCGCTCGGCCGCCCTCGCCACGTCCAAGGTGTCTCGCACCCCCTGAGCCTGAGTGCCGCCGTTGACGGAGACGGGCGAGAGGTCGAGAACCGAGTAGGACGTCATCGACCCGATATGGCCCGGCGCGGCTCGCCGGCCAAGGTAGCGCCGCGCGCTCAGCCTTTGCGGCGGATCTTCTTGATGATGGCGGAGAAGCTGAGGATGGGTTTGCCGCCCACCCGAGCCACGCCGCGCACGAACACCATCGAGCCGCCGGCCTTGGTGACCTCGCCGGTGCATTCCACCAGGTCGCCCACGCTCGCGCCGTCGAGAAACTCGGTGGTCAGCGAGGCGGTCACCGAACCTGAGCCCTCCAGCTCCTTGTCGGCCAGCATGAAGATCGCATAGTCGGCGAAGGTCGCCATGCAGCCGCCGTGCATGGAGCCGCCGGCGTTCATGTGCTTCTTCTCGGCGCGGAAGGCGCAGACCACGCGCCCGGTCTCGTCGACGCGCGAGTAGAACGGCCCCGTCAGGGCCTCGAACGGATCGGTGTCGTACCTGCCCCATCCGGCCCACTCGCCATCCGCGACCAGACGGCGGGTCCAGGGGCTCTCGGCTTCGATCGTTCCGTCCATGGCGATCCTTGGGGGTTGGGTCGCGGGCCCTTAGCGGGACTGGGCGGGGAAGCGCAAGCACCCATGGCCCTCGCGCTTCGCCGCGCCAAGCGGGGGCCCAGGCTTTTCCTGGCGGTCGCGGCGCCTTTCGATAAAACACCCCAAGTCCCGCGTTCGCGGGGAAGAGTGGAGAAGGGGAGGCTTCGATGGCGCTGGATCTCGAGACCCGCGACCAGCTGATCGACACGGTGCGCCGGTTCGTGGCCGAGAGGTTGCGCCCGATCGAAGCCAAGGTCGCTGAGGATGACCGGGTTCCCGAGGACGTCGTCGCCGAAATGCGCGAACTCGGCCTCTTCGGCCTCTCGATCCCGGAGGAATACGGCGGCCTCGACCTCTCCATGGAGGACGAGTGCCTGGTGGCGGTCGAGCTGGGCCGCACCAGTCCGGCGTTCCGCTCGGTATTCGGCACCAACGTCGGCATCGGCAGCCAGGGCCTGGTGATGTTCGGGACGCCGGAGCAGAAGCGGCGCTACCTGCCGGGCATCGCCTCGGGCGAACTGATCACCTCCTTCGCGCTCACCGAGCCGGAGGCGGGCTCGGACTCCGCCTCGGTGCAGACCAGGGCCGTGCGCGACGGCGACGTCTATGTGCTGAACGGGATGAAGCGGTTCATCACCAACGCCAACAAGGCGAGCCTCTTCACCGTGATGACGCGCTCGGACCCGGAGAAGAAGGGCGCCGCCGGCGTCACAGCGTTCCTCGTCCCTCGCGACTTGCCCGGGCTCTCGGTTGGGAGACCTGAGAAGAAGATGGGTCAGCAGGGCGCTCACATCTGCGACGTGATCTTCGATAACGTGCGCGTGCCTGTCGCCAACCGGCTGGGCGAGGAAGGCGAGGGGTTCAAGGTGGCGATGCAGGTGCTGGACCGCGGCCGCCTGCACATCTCCGCCGTCTGCGTCGGCGTCGCCGAGCGGCTGATCGCCGACTGCGTGGCCTACGCCAGCGAGCGCAAGCAGTTCGGCCAGCCGATCAGCGGCTTCCAGCTGGTCCAGGGCATGATAGCCGATAGCAAGACCGAAGCCATGGCCGCCCGCGCCCTGACCCTCGAGACCGCCCGCAAGCGCGACGCCGGCGAAAGCGTCACCCTGGAGGCCGCGGCGGCCAAGTACTTCGCCTCCGAGATGGTCGGGAGAGTGGCCGACCGGGCGGTGCAGATCTTCGGCGGTGCGGGCTATGTCGCCGACCACGGCATCGAGCGTCTCTACCGCGACGTGCGCATCTTCCGCATTTACGAGGGCACCAGCCAGATTCAGCAGGTGGTCATCGCCCGCGAGACGCTGAAGCGCGGCGGCTAACTGACACCCGTCTCGATCGCTAGCCGCACCAGGTCGGCGGTGCGCGCCACGCCGAGCTTGGATTTGATCAGGGTGCAGGTGTTGGCGATGGTCTTGTAGGAGGCGCCGAGCGCGTCGGCGATCTCGGCCAGGCTGGCGCCGCCGGCCAGCAGCCGCATGATCTCCAGTTCGCGCGGGCTGAGCTTCTCCAGCGTCTCCTCGCCCGCTCCCAACGCCAGCGCCTGGGCGATTTCGCCCTCGACGTAGCGGCCGCCGCGGGCGACCTTGCGCACGGCGGTCATGAGTTCGTCCGGCGCCGCGTTCTTGCTGACATAGCCATGCGCGCCGGCCGCCAGGGCCCGGCGGGCGTACAGCGGCTCGGCGTGCATCGAGAGGATCAGGATGCGCCCGGCGCCGGTCTGCACGAGCCGACGCACCAGTTCCAGTCCCCCCAGGCCGGGCAGGTTGAGGTCGAGGATCGTCAGGTCGGGCCGGAAGCTCCTGACGGCCGCCAGCGCCTCGCGGCCGCTGGCGGCCGGCTTGACCTCGTGCTCGCCGTCGGTGGCCAGCAGCCGGGCCAGGCCGTCGCGCACGATGGCGTGGTCGTCGACGATCAGGATCCTCATGCCGCTTCCTCATGGGAGTCGGCGGCCAGCGGCAAGCGCGCCGCGACCCGCCAGCCGCCGCCATCGATCGGACCGGCCGACATCGACCCGCCAGCGGCCGCCACCCGCTCGGACATGCCGGTCAGTCCGTAGCCGGGCGCGTGGGCCGCGCCGCCGACCCCGTCGTTGGTCACCTCGACCCGCGCCTCGGCTTCGCCGTGGGCGATCTCGATCCGAACCCGCCGCGGCGCCCCATGCCGCACCGCGTTGGAAAGGCTCTCCTGCACGATCCGATAGAGGATCTCCTGCACATGGTCCGAGAAGGCGCTGTCATCGTCGGGCAGCTTGGTTTCGAAGGCGAGTTCGGGACGCCGGATCCGCCAGAACTCCACCAGGTCTTGCACCGCGCTGGCGAGGCCGAGTTCGGTGAGCTGGGTCGGGCGCAGTCGGCCGAGAATGTCGCGCACCAGCCGCTGGATGTGGGCGATCGAGGTGGTCACCGCGCGCACCTGCTCCAGCGCCGCCTCGGGACGGCCGGCCGCGATGAGGTTGGCCGTCATCGCCGCGTCGACGTTGGCCGCGAACAGCTGCGGACCGATCTCGTCGTGCAGGTCGCGGGCGATGTCGGCGCGCTCCTCGTCCTGCAGGGTCAGGATCTGCTCCTCGAGGGCGCGGGTGCGGTCCCGCATGGCGCCGAGGCGCTGCGCCATCTCGTTGACGCCGCGGCCGAGCGCCGCCAACTCGGGCGGTCCCTGCTCGGGCGCCCGCACGGCATAGTCGCCGGCGCCGATGCGCGGCAGGGCGCGGCCGACGCTGCGCAGCGGGCCGAGCGCCTGGCCGACCACCACGAACACCAGCACCGTCCCGCCGATGGACGCCAGGATCAGCACCAGCGCCAGGTCGAGGAACTCGGCCCAGACGGCGGCCAGGTCGTTGGCGTAGACCGGGACGAGGTCGACGGTCTGATCGCCGGGGCCAGGGACGTGCAGCCGCAATGGCGAGATCGTCTGGCGCAGCATGTCGGCGAACCAGTCGGGCGGCGCCGTCGCCGGCGCTGGGAACGACGCCACCAGCACGTCGCCGTTCGGGGCCAGCAGCATCGCCCGCTGGTGGCGATCGCCGTCGAACGAGTAGATCAGCGTGGCCAGCTCGCGGTCGCGGTCGTCGGTGTGCGGCAGGTCGCCGAACGCCCGCTCGACCGTCAGCCGGCCGCTGCCCTGGGCGCCGCTCAACTCCTCGCGAAGCCAGCCGCGGGCGCTCAGGCCGGCCAGCGCCAGGCCGAGTCCGGAGCCGAGCGCGAGCACCAGCAGCACGGCGATGACGATGCGCAGACGCAGCGACATGCGCCAGTGGTGCACCGGCGGAGCGTTCGCTGCAACGCTCTGTCTTCCCCCCTTTTGGGGGAAGTGGCCCGAAGGGCCGAACGGGGCCGCCGGCGGAGGCCCCTCACCCGCTTCGCGGGAGCTGCCCCAATAGGGAAGCATTGGCGCATTGGGGGAAGCGGGATAGGGAGCGCCATGTCGCTCGAGACCCTCATCTCGGAGATCCGCGCCTGCCGCGCCTGCGCCGGCGAGCTGCCGCACGAGCCGCGGCCGGTGGTGCGGGTGCGCCGCGAAACCCGCATCCTGATCTGCGGCCAGGCCCCCGGCCGCCGCGTCCACGAGAGCGGTCTGCCGTTCGACGATCCCTCGGGCGACCGGCTGCGCGGCTGGATGGGGGTCGACCGCGCGACCTTCTACGACCATCCGGCCATCGGCGTCGCCGCCATGGCGTTCTGCTTTCCGGGAACCGACCCGGCCGGCGGCGACTATCCGCCCCCCCGCCGCTGTGCGGACCTGTGGCGCGGTCGTCTGCTCGCCGAGTTGCCCAACGTTGAGCTGACCCTGCTGATCGGCGCCTATGCGCAGCGCTGGGCGCTAGGCCCGGCGGCGCGCGGCTCGATGACCGAGACCGTCCGGGCTTGGCGCGACTATCCCCCGGCCGCGCTGCCGATGCCGCATCCGTCCTGGCGCAACAGCGCCTGGCTGAAGCGCCATCCCTGGTTCGAGGCCGAGGCCCTGCCTTACTTGCGCGAACGTGTCGGCCTAATTCTCGCGGCATGAGAGTCCTTGCCTCCGCTCTGCTGCTGATGTTCGCCGCGGCCTGCGCGCCGATGCAGGTGCAGCACGCCCTGGCCCCCGGACCGGACTTCACGGGACCGCGGCTCGAGGCGGACCGGTTCGTCAGCTTCGACGGCGCGAAGCTGGGCCTGACCCGCTGGCTGCCCGCCGGCGGCGAGCCGTGGGCGGTGATCGTGGGCGTCCACGGCATGGACGATTACGCCAGGACCTTCCACCTCGCCGCGCCGGACTGGGCCGCGCACGGCATCGCCACCTACGCCTACGATCAGCGCGGGTTCGGCCGCTCGCCCGAGCGACGGATCTGGGCGGGCGACGCGCTGATGACCGAGGACCTGCGCACCATCGTCGCACTCGTGCGCCAACGGTATCCGCACGCGATCATCGCCGTGGCCGGCGAGAGCCTGGGCGGCGCGGTGGCGATCGAGGCGTTCGCCTCCGACCAGCCGCCCGACGCCGACCGCCTGGTGCTGCTGGCGCCGGCGGTGTGGGGCTGGTCGAGCCAGCCGCTGCTCTACAAACTCGCGCTCGTGCTGGCCGCCCACCTCGCCCCGGACACGGTGCTCCGGCCGCCGAGGGCCCTCACCGCTCACATCGCCGCCAGCGACAATACCCAGGAGCTGATCGCCATGGGCCGCGATCCGCTGATGATTTGGGGCGCCCGCCTCGACACCCTCTACGGCCTGGTGGGCATCATGCAGCACGCCGACGACGACATCGGGAAGCTGCGGGTTCCGACCCTCTACCTGATGGGCGCCAAGGACGAGATCATCCCGCGCGCGCCCGCCCAGGACGCCGCCCACAGGCTGCCGGCGGGCGACCGCACCGCCTACTATGCGCAAGGCTGGCACCTGCTGCTCCGCGACAAGCAAGCCAGGAACGTCTGGGCGGACGTGGCCGCCTTCGTCCGCGATCCGACCGCGCCGCTGCCGTCCGGCGCGCCGCCGATCCCCGGCGCCGCTTCGTCCGACGCCAAGCCGGCTGGGGGCGCGACGTCCCGAGGGCCATAGCCGGCGGTCAGAGCCGATCGGCGCCCTGGGTGTCGAGCATCCACGCCAGCCGCGCTAGCGGGTCGCAGCGAAAGCAATCGTCAAGGGAGTCAGCTTAGCCGAATCGCCGAGAACTCAGGAGCGGCTCGCGCCATGGCCAAGGTCCACGTCATCTCCGGCCTGCCGAGATCGGGCTCCACGCTGCTCTCGGCGATCCTGGGGCAGAATCCTCGCTTCAACGCTGGCATCGCCAGTCCGGTTCACGACCTCGTCGTGACCATGCTCGACCAGATGAATCCCAGCCGCGAAACCGGCCGCTTCTTCGATGAGGCCCGGCGCCGGCTGCTGCTGACCTGCGTCTTCGAGGCTTACTACGCCGATGTCCCGGCCGACGGCGTCGCCTTCGACTCCAACCGCATGTGGACCGGCAAGGTCCCGCTCCTGCGCGGCCTCTACCCCAACCTGCGCGTCATCTGCTGCGTGCGCGACGTCGGTTGGATGATCAACAGCATCGAGCGGATGCTGCGATCCAATCCCTTGCAGACCTCCGCGCTCTTCGAGTTCAAGTCGGGGACGTCGTTTTACGCCCGCGTTCAATCCCTCATGCACACCGACTTCGGCAATGTCGGCCTGGCCCTCGGGGAGCTGCGCCAGGCCTGGTACGGCGAGCACTCCGACAGCCTCATCGTCGTGCGCTACGACAGCCTGGTGCGCGAGCCGAAAAAGGTGATCGACCGCATTTACGCCGAACTCGACGAACCGCCGTTCCCGCACGACTTCGAGCACCTCGACTTCGACGAGCCCGAGTACGACCGCCGGATCGGCATGCCCGGCCTGCACCGCGTGGCGGCGCGGGTCGAGCCGCAGAAGCGCGAGCAGATCATTCCGCCCGAAATCTTCGCGAAATACGCCGAGGCGTCCTTCTGGGCCCGGCCCCAAGAGAATCCCCGCGACGTGCTCGTGCTTTGAGCCGCGGCGGGTTGACTCCGAACAAAACAAGAACATTATACCTGCTGGAGGTGGTGATGAGGGTCGGAGCGCAGCCGCTCGGCCGGCCGATCGACGCTCACGCTGCGCGGGCGGCGATGAGGTCGGCTCGGGATGGGGCGTGGAACTGCGACTTGCCGGCGTCGCTCGAGGAGGTGGCGGCGGGCGTCGGCGTGTGCCGCCGATGCGAGCTGTGGCGGCAGGCGCGCCAGGGCGTGCCGGGTCGAGGGCTGGCGCGGGCGGCGTTGATGCTGGTGGGCGAGCAGCCGGGCGACGCGGAAGATCTCGCCGGCGCGCCGTTCGTCGGCGCGTCGGGCCGGGTGCTGGACGCTGGCCTGCGGCGGGCCGGGGTTCCGCGCGACGGGGTCTTCGTGACCAATGCGGTGAAGCACTTCCGACACCTGCGCCGAGGCGGACGCCGAGCGTACAGGACGCCGGCGGCGGGCGAGGTCGCGGCGTGCCGCTGGTGGCTGGAGGCGGAACGGCGGTTGGTGCGCCCGAAGGTCGTGATGGCGCTCGGCTCGACGGCGGCGCTGGCGGTGTTCGGCAAGGCGACGCCGGTCGCGGACAATCGGGGGCGGGCGGCGGCGCTGGCGGATCACGCCCAGGGACTGGTGACCTTCCATCCCGGCTACCTGTTGAGCCTCTCCGACGAGACCGCGAAGCGGGAGGCGTTCGGCCTCTTCGTGACCGACTTGAAGCTCGCCTGGTCTCTCGCCGGATGAGCCGGCGGCGCGGGCCGTCAGGCGCTCGCCGCCAGGGCGTCGGCGATCTGGGCGGGCGAGCGGCGCATCGCCACCAGGATCAAGGCCGCGATCGCCGCCGGGATCAGGCCCCAGAGTTGGCCGGCCGCGAAGAGCCCGGTCGCCCCGGCGACGAACAGGCTGTCGAACGCCAGGGCGAGGCCCAGCAGGACCGAACCCGATCGGCGCCGACGGAACTCCGAGCGCTTGCCGGGGACGGGATGCCAGACGTTGATCATGCCCGCCGCGCCGGCGGAGGCCGCGCAGCCGAGGGTCGTGGCGAGTCCGGCGGTCGGCGCCAGCACCGTCAGCACGACGAGCGGGACCGCCAGCAGGACGGCCAGCGGCGCGAGTCCGGCGGCTAGTTTGGCGCCGCGGAGCGAGGTCGGCGCGGCCGGGCTGGCGGCGATCAGCTCCGGCGCGTCCTCGGCTGAGACGGTGATCCAGGTGAGGCTCGAGGCGACCTGGCCCGACATGAAGGCCAGCATGCCCGCGACAAACGGCAGAACCACCGTCTGGCCGCCGCTGGCGCCTCGCAGCACCAGGAAGATGGTCGGCAGCAGGTAGAGCACGCGCAGCAGCACCTGCGATATCAGGGCGATGTCGCGCCGCAGCAGCCGCATTTCCTTGCGGAAGGTGGCCGCGAAGGCGCCGGCGGCGAACGCGGCGACGGTCCTGCGGCTGGTCCTGGAGACGCTCACGTCGGCGCCCTTCGCGGCGGAGGCGTCGGCGGCGAAGCGGCGCGAAAGCCAGCCGCTGACGCCGAGAAACAGCCCGGCGCCGATCGCCACGACGACGAGCAGCGGCGCCGGCTCGCCCAGCGCGGCGCGCAGGGGCAGGTCGGCCAGCGGCGGGTAGCGGAACCTCGCATGCGTGGCCAGATCGACCATCTGCTGGCCGGCGGAGTGAAAGCCGCGCCCGCCGAGCAGGTTGTGGATCTGGCTGGTGAGGAACACCGCCGCGCCGATGATCGCCGCCATCACCTGCGCCACCACCTTGGTCCGGCGGGGTCCGATGAGCGCGAACAGCCCGACGGCGAGCGCCAGGCCCGTGGCGCTGGCCCCCAGGGCGATCGCCGCCAGTTCCACCAGCAGCGCCAGCCAGCCTGGATGGCCGAGCAGCGCCGTCGGGACGAGCAGGGGCGCCGCCAGCAACCCGAAGGACGCGAACACCGTCGTCGCCATCGCCAGGAAGCGCACCGTCAACGTCTTGCGCGGCGAAAGCGGCGAAGAGAACAGCAGATCGAGGTCGCCGCGGGTGTAGAGCGCGTCGGTGGCGCCCGCGAGAGTCTGCGACAGCATCAGGGTGAAGACGAACGCGGCGGCC
>DATJRL010000456.1:0-3048 GCA_035504785.1 Caulobacteraceae bacterium | reverse complement strand
CGAAGGCGCGGCCGGGCCAGCAGCCAGGCGATCGCGTCGAGCCGGGCGTCTATCGCCGCCGGATCCGTCAGCGGCTGGGCGAGGCGCGCGGAGAGCAGCCGCGCGCCCGGGGAAGTGATGGTGCGGTCGATGCTCGCCAGCAGGGATCCGTCGCGGCTTCCGGAAAGGGTGCGTTCGATCTCCAGGCTCGCGCGCGTGGCGGGATCGATCGCCAGGGCCTCGCCCTGGCCCCAGCGGCGCGGCGCGCGAAGCACCGGCGCCCGCCCGGACTGGGTCGTCTCGATGTGAGCGGCCAGCAGGCCGAGCGCCGAGACCTCGGCGCCGGTCAGGGCCCCGAACCCGTCGAGGGTCGCGACACCGTAGAGGCGCATCAGCCGGGCCTGCGAGGCCGCCGGCTCGGCGAGCGCGCCAGCGACTGGGGCAATGGCGCCGCCGGCCAGCTCGAGCGCCGCGCGTGCGGTCGGATCGGCGAGAAGGCGGTCGGCGGTCACCGTCTCGCGCGGCCGCAGCGCGCCCAGGATCGCCGCCAGTCCCTCCGGGGTCGTGGCGTGGCAGTCCACTTCACCGGTGGAGAGATCGACGCTCGCCACCGCCGCCCCCCCCGCGCGCACCGCCACCGCTGCGAGGCGATTGGAGTCGCGCGCGTCCAGCAGGCCGTCTTCAGTCAGAGTCCCAGGGGTGACCACGCGAACCAGTTCGCGGCGGACGACGGATTTGGCGCCCCGTTTGCGGGCGGCCGCGGGGTCTTCCATCTGCTCGCACACCGCGACCTGGAACCCGGCGCGGATCAGCTTGGCGAGATAGGCCTCGGCCGCGTGGACGGGGACGCCGGCCATCGGGATAGGCTTGCCCGCATGCGTGCCTCGGTGGGTGAGGGCGATGCCGATGGCTTCGGCGGCGCGGGCGGCGTCCTCGAAGAACAGCTCGTAGAAGTCGCCCATCCGGAAGAAGACGAGCGCACCTGGCGCCTTGGCCTTCGCCTCGAAGAACTGCGCCATCACCGGCGTGGCGCCGGCGGCGTCGACGGGGTCTGGAGGGACGGGGAAGGGGGCGTTCATCGGCGCCAGGGTAAGCCGCCGTGGCCGAGTCGGGTAAGCCCGGCGATGTAGGCCCCGTCACCGGCAATTGCGCTTCGGAATACGGCTGCCCGAGCGAATCGGCTGGACCGGCGAGGTGAGTTGAATAGGTCCCCCAGCAGTTTCGCCGAAACTTACGGATGCTTAAAAATTATGCGGTACGGGTGGTGACCCTGATCGACTGTGCACTGCGACGAGCCGCCTCAGGCTTGATGACAGTCCTGCGACGGTCTGCCGCCTGCCCCATCTTCAGGCACGGGTACAACCTCGATGTCTATGGAACGCCTCGCCGCTTACAACATCCTGCCCGCCGGCCCGGGCGACGCCGCTGCTCTCGCTCGCGTTCACGTTCGAGCGTGGCGCGAGACCTACGCGGGCATTCTCCCCGGACCCTTCCTTGCCCAGATGAACCCCGGCGTCTACGCGCGGCGCTGGCGCCGCCAGCTGATGACGGCGGACATCTCCGAAGTGATCCTTTGCGCCGAAGGAGCCGGGGGTCTCGTCGGCTACTGCGGCGCATCCGAGCGCGCCGGTGGAGCCGAGGTGTCGACGCTCTACGTCATCCGCCCCGCGCAGCGGCGTGGAGTGGGCAAGCGCCTGCTGTCGTCCGCCGCCAAGGTGATGGCGGCCCGGGGCGCGCCGTCGCTGCACCTCTGGGTGCTCAACGACAACACCAAGGCCCGCGCCTTCTACGAGCATCTGGGCGGCGTGCCCGTCGAGGAACGGCGCGTGAGCGGCTGGGACGGCGCCTACCGCGAGACCGCCTACAGCTGGCCCGACATCCGCAAGCTCGCCGCGGCCTGCGAGAGCGCCTGACGCTTCCCGGAAGGCGGCGGCGAGCCTAGGTTCAGGCTTTCGCCGCAAATCGCCGGGTCGCCATGGACACCGTTTCGACTGAGATCCCCGCCCGCCATCATCGCGCCGGCCGGGGCAAGATCTACGATTCCATCCTGGACACGATCGGCGACACGCCGCTGATCCGCCTGCCCCGCTTGAGCGCGGCGCTCAAGCCCAAGGGGGAGGTCGTCGCCAAGCTGGAGTTCTTCAACCCCCTGGCATCGGTGAAGGACCGAATCGGCCTAGCGATGATCGAGGCGCTGGAGGCCCAGGGGCGGATCGGGCCGAACACCACGATCGTGGAGCCCACCAGCGGCAACACCGGGATCGCTCTGGCCTTCGTGGCTGCGGCCAAGGGCCTGCGGCTGATCCTGGTAATGCCCGAGAGCATGTCGATCGAGCGGCGCAAGATGCTGCTGCTCCTGGGCGCCCGTGTCGAACTGACGCCCGCCGAGCGGGGCATGGCCGGCTCAATGGCCCGCGCCCGCGAACTGCTGGACGAGATTCCCGGCGCGGTCATGCCCCAGCAGTTCGAGAATCCTGCCAATCCCGCCATCCACCGGGTGACCACCGCGGAGGAGATCTGGAATGACACCGCCGGCAAGGTCGACGTCGTGGTGAGCGGTGTGGGCACCGCCGGCACGATCACCGGCGTCGGCCAGGTCCTCAAGTCGCGCAAGCCTTCCGTGCGAATGGTGGCGGTCGAGCCGACGGGATCGCCAGTCCTCTCCGGTGGGCAGCCGGGGCCGCACAAGATCCAGGGCATCGGGGCCGGCTTCGTTCCGGCCATCCTCGACCGCGGCGTCATGGACGAGGTCGTTCAGGTCTCCAACGAGGACAGCTTTGCCATGGCGCGTCGCTGCGCCCGAGAGGAGGGCGTTCCGGTCGGGATCTCATCCGGCGCCGCCCTGGTCGCCGCCTTCGACGTCGCCTCCCGACCGGAAATGGTCGGGAAGATGATCGTCACCATCATTCCCAGCTTCGCCGAGCGGTATCTATCCACCGCGCTGTTCGAAGGTCTGTGACGCGCGGCGCCGACACGGACCGGCCGACCACCGACGTCTTCGGCCCCGCCAAGCGCTCGGCGGTGATGCGTGCGGTCAAGGACCGCGGGACATCTCCCGAACTCGCCGTG
>DATJRL010000455.1:0-34283 GCA_035504785.1 Caulobacteraceae bacterium | reverse complement strand
CGTCACCATCGACGTCGGTCTCGCCCGTCACGCCCACCGGCTGCCAGAGGGCTTCGCCCTGCCGCCCGGCGGCCTCGGCATCCGGCTCAAAGACCAGCCGCTCGACAAGGAACGCCGCCTGCGCGTCCACAGGATCCCGGCCGCGCTCGCCTTCGCCAAGGCCAACGGAATCGACCGCACGGCGATCGCTGGGCCGCGTCGTCGGCTCGGCGTCGCCGCCCACGGCCAGGGCTTCGCGGACGTGATGGAGGCCCTGCGCGCCATGGGCATCTCCGAGCGACAGGCCGCCGACCTGGGCGTCGCCGTATACAAGGTGGGCATGCCCTGGCCGCTGGAGCCGACCGGCGTGCGCGCCTTCGCCCGCGGTCTCGAGACCCTGCTGGTGGTGGAGCACAAGCGCCCGCTGCTGGAGGGCCAGATCCGCTCCGCGCTTTACGAGTTGCCGGCCCACGCCCAGCCGAAGGTGATCGGCAAGACCGACGAGAAGGGCAACCCGTTGCTATCCGAACTCGGGTCGCTCTCGGTGGCGGAGGTGGCGCTGGCCATCGCCGACCGCCAGCCGCCCGGTCCGCACATGGACCGGGTGCACGATTTCATCGGCCGGGTGTCCGCCTCCGGGATGGCGGCGGTGACGCTGGCGGCCGAGCAGGTGCGCAAGCCGTTCTTCTGCTCCGGTTGCCCGCACAACACCTCGACACGCTTGCCCGACGGCTCCCGGGCGTTGGCGGGGATCGGTTGCCACTACATGGCCAGCTTCACCGACCCGCACACCGACCTCACCAGCCACATGGGCGGCGAAGGGCTGACCTGGGCCGGGGCCAGCCCGTTCACCGACGAGCCGCACGTGTTCGCCAACCTGGGCGACGGCACCTATAGCCACTCCGGCTCGCTGGCGATCCGCGGCTCGATCGCCATGGGCAGCCACATCACCTACAAGCTGCTGTTCAACGACGCCGTCGCCATGACCGGCGGCCAGAAGCCCGAGAGCGGCTTCACGGTGGCCCAGATCACCCGGCAGCTCGCCGCCGAGGGCGTGACCAAGACCGTGGTCGTGGCCGACGAGACCCAGCGCTACGCCGGCGTCACCGACCTTGCCCCTGGCGTCGCGGTGCGGCCGCGCTCGGAGTTGATAGCGATCCAGCGCGAGCTGCGCGCCACGCCGGGCGTATCGGTGCTGATCTACGACCAGACCTGCGCCACCGAGAAGCGCCGTCGCCGCAAGCGCGGGCTGATGCCGGCCGCCAAGCAGCGGGTGTTCATCAACCCGCTGGTCTGCGAAGGCTGCGGCGACTGCTCGCGCACCTCCAACTGCGTGTCCATCGAACCGGTGAACACCGAGTTCGGCCGCAAGCGCCGCATCGACCAATCTACCTGCAACCAGGACTACTCCTGCGTCGACGGCTTCTGCCCCTCCTTCATCACGCTCGAGGGCGCCGAGCACGCCCCGGCCCACCCGCTGCCGGCGCTGACGGCGGACTCGACGCCGATGCCCGAGATTTCGCCGTTCGAGGGCGTGAAGAACATCCTGTTCACCGGCATCGGCGGCACCGGCGTCACCACCACCGCCTCGATCCTGGCCATGGCCGCGCACGTCGATGGCCGCTCGGCCTCGGTGGTCGACATGACCGGCCTGGCGCAGAAGGGCGGGGCGGTATTCAGCCACGTGCGCATCGGCGAGAGCGAGACGACGCCGATCGGCGGCCGCGTTCCTGCCGCCAGCGCCCACGTGCTGATCGCCTGCGATCTGCTGGTCGCCGCCGGGCCCGAGGCGCTGGCGCTCTACGCCAAGGACCGGACGGACGCCGTCGGCAACGGCGACTTCCAGCCCACCGCCGATCTGGTGTTCGACCGCGACGCCAAGTTCGACTCCGCCGCGATGGAGCGCCGGATCGCCGCCGCCAGCCACAGCTACGACGGCTGCCCGGCCGTCGAGCTGGCCGAGGACAAGCTCGGCGACGCCATCTACGCCAACACCATCATGCTGGGCTTCGCCTGGCAGAAGGGCCTGGTGCCCGTCTCGGCCCGCGCGCTCTACCGGGCGATCCGGCTGAACGGGGTCGACGCCGAGGCCAACCTGCAGGCCTTCGAGATTGGCCGCATCGCCGCCTTCAACCCGCAGGCGCGCGGCGCGCCGGAGAACGCCGGCCCGACGCCGGAAACGATGCCGCTGGACGAACTGATCGCCCGCCGCGGCGCCGAACTCGCCGCCTACCAGAACCAACCCTACGCCGACCGCTATCTGAAGCGCGTCGAGGCGGTGCGCACGGCCGAGGCCCGGTTCAAGTCGGAGCGGCTGACCCGAGCGGTGGCGATCAATCTCTTCAAGCTCATGGCGACCAAGGACGAATACGAGGTGGCGCGCCTCTATTCCGACGGTCGCTTCGACGCGACGCTGAGGCAGACCTTCACTGGCGGCAAGGCCAAGGTCTGGCTCGCCCCGCCGCTCCTGTCGCCGAAGGATGACGAGGGTCGACCGAAGAAGATCGCTTTCGGCGGCTGGATGCTAAAATGGGGCTTTCCGCTCCTCGCCAAGCTCAAGGTGTTGCGCGGCGGCCCGTTCGATCTGTTCGGTGCGACCGCCGAGCGTCGCGCGGAACGCCGGCTGCTGGCCGATTACGAGGCCGGCGTCGACCGGCTGGTCGCGGGCCTGACGGCCGAGCGCCTGCCCCTGGCCGTCCAGATTGCGGCCGTTCCCGACGCGATCCGAGGGTTCGGCCATATCCGGGAAGCGGCGATGGCGTCGGCAAGGACGGCGGAGGCCGACCTTTGGACCGGGTGGGACGCGGCGCCGGCGGCGGAACGGGCGCGAGTGACGGCCTGAGGGTTCGTATCTCGGCGCGGGATTTTGCGTCGCGCTTCGGAGCTGTGGGCCGACGGCGCCCAGCGTGACGGTTCCCACGGTGTCAGCCTTCAGCTAGGTCCGCGCCATGGACACGTTCGACTTCGACGCCTGCGTGGTGGGCGCGGGCGCGGTGGGCCTCGCGTGCGGCTACGCCCTGGCGCGGCGCGGGCTCTCGGTCGTCGTGCTCGAGAAAGCGCGCGCCATCGGCCAGGGCGTCTCCTCGCGCAATTCCGAGGTCGTCCATGGCGGGCTCTACTATCCGACCGGCTCGCTGAAGGCGCGGCTCTGCGTGACGGGACGGCGCGCGCTCTATGCCTTCCTGGACGCGCACAAGGTCGCCTACCGCAGATGCGGCAAGCTGGTGGTCGCCACCTCGGCCGACGACACAGGCCGTCTCGAGGCGATCGCGCGCCAGGCGCGTGAGAACGATGTCGAAGGCATCTCCGAGATCGACGGAGCGACGGCGATGGCCTGGGAGCCCGGCCTCGCCTGCGTCGCCGCGGTGGTGTCGCCGCAGAGCGGCGTGTTCGACAGCCATGGCTACATGCTGGCGCTGGTCGGCGAGATCGAAGCGGCCGGCGGCGCGGTGGTGACGGCGACGCCGTTCGAGGGCGCCGCTCCGGCGCCGCGGGGCGGATTCACCGTGCGGACGGGCGGCGAAGCGCCGACGACGCTGTCGGTGCGCCAGATCGTCGCCGCGCCGGGCCTGTCGGCGCAGGAGGTGGCGGCGCGCATCGAGGGCTTCCCCGCCGATCGGATCCCGGCCCGCCACCTCGGCAAGGGCGTCTACTTCCGGTTCACCGGCCGCGCGCCGTTCGAGCGCCTGATCTATCCGCCGCCGATTCCGGGCGCGCTGGGCACTCACTATCGCAAGGACCTCGGCGGCCAGGCGGTGTTCGGCCCCGACCTCGCCTACGTCGAGACCGAAGACTACTCGGTGGATCCGTCGCGCGCCGCCGGCTTCTACGCCTACGTCAGGAAGTTCTGGCCCGGCCTGCCCGACGGCGCGCTGACGCCGGACTATGCCGGCATCCGTCCCAAGCTGCATGGCCCGGGCGAACCCCAGCCCGACTTCCGGATCGACGGCCCCGAGGTCCACGGCCTCGCGGACCTCGTCGCCCTCTTCGGCATCGAGAGCCCGGGCCTCACCGCTTCGCTGGCCATTGGCGAAGAGGCGGTCGCACGACTGGACATGGCCCGCGTCGGTCGATCTGCCTAGGGCGTGTCGGGACTGGACCGAAGGGGGAAGGGTTCAGTTCGATCTCAGCGCCCTCTAAGTTTGGCGAATGGACGACGAGGCCCCCGAGAGCGACTCCGAACTCCGCGCCGAACTGATGCAAGCCCGTGACCGCGTCCGCCGCGAGCTGGAGATTCTCTCCGCACCCTCCTCGATCGGCGGCCCGCCCGACAACGCCGGCGCCGTCGCCGACCTGCGGCGGGAACTGGCCGAACTCGAGGCGGCTCTGGGCCGTCTCGACTGAGGCGCAAACCCGCGCCCGGCCTCGCTTGAAGGTGGCCGTCCCCTCCCCTATAAGCGCGCCTTCCCGCTGGCTGGGTAGCTCAGTTGGTTAGAGCGGTGGATTCATAACCCACAGGTCGGCGGTTCAAGCCCGCCCCCAGCTACCAACGCTAACCCACCTAGGCGGCGCTCGCCGCCTAGGTGGGCGCGCCGGCTCCAGGAAAGGCGAGAACTCACCGAGTTGATCGCGTTCCCGCCTCCGCGGCCGGGGCGGGTTTGATGTGCGGATCAGCCGGCCGCGGACTCACTCATACGTCAGCGCCCAGCCCGGACCGCTGACCCAGCGCGCATCCGGCGGCACATTGTCGGTACGATGGAGCCGGCGCACCTTCTCCATGCCGCCACGGCGGAACGCCTCGGTGAGGCTGGCTTCCGAGTCCGGGTCGCTGGCGCCGAAGCAGGGATAGATGCCGGTGGTGGATTTGTAGGCGGCTGCGAAGCCGGCCGCATCGCGCTCGATCAGGAAGATGCCACCGCGCGTCATCGGGGTTCCGTCCGGCAGCTTGGAGAGCACGCAGAGCGGCAGGATCAGGCGGCCGCCGGGCTTCAGCGTATCGAGCCACAGGTCGAGCGGCCGCGCGGCGCCGGCGTTGACCAGGATCACGTCGGCCGCGTCGAGCGGCAACTTGGAGCCGTCGCCCTCCAGGCAGCGGACTTGCGGATAGCCGGCGAGGTTGGACGCCGCGCGCGCCGCGAGCGCCGGCTCGTACTCGATGGCGGTCACCCGGCCGGTCTCGCCGACCAGGCGGGCGAAGATGGCGGTGTAGTAGCCGACGCCGGCGCCGATGTGGACGACGTGCTCGCCGGTCTTGGCGCGGCCGAGCCCGATCAGGAACGCGAGGAACGACGGCTGGCCGTTGTTGAGCCCCTTCTCGGGCATCAGGCCGACCAGCGCGTCCTGGTAGAGCCAGTGCGGATCGTCGTCGGGCGTCGGATGGTAGGTGAATCCGATGCCTGGCATCCGCCAGGGCCCCGCGCCCATGAAGGCTTCGCGCGGGGTCTCGGCGAAGGCGGCCTCGAGGCGCGGATCGTCGGCGCGGGAAGCGAAGTAGACGTGCCGGGCGTAGGCGCGGCGGAGGATTTGGAGTTCGGTGTCGGTCATGGCGATGGACTCGGGGCGCGGCCGCTCGCGGGCGCGCGCCGTTGTGGTTGGGGGCGGCGGTCAGGCCGCCTGGGCGCCCTGGGCGGGAAGGAGGCGCAGCGCGGCCGCGAGGCGGGCGCGCGGATCGAGCGTCTCCAGGATCGCCTGCTTCTCCGGGACTGAGCCGCGAGCGTGGGCCGCGATCAGGTCGGCGAGCACCCCAACATGGGTGACGCCCCGAACCCAGGCGCGGGTCGTCTCGGCGAAGCGGCCGTCCGCGTCGGCATAGGTCTCGAACGCCGCGACAGCCTTGCGGACGAGGTCATCGGCGTCGGGGAAATCCGCCGGCGGCGGCAGGACGTGCGCCGCCTCGGCTCGCCGGTATCCGGCCTCGTCAGTCAAATCCAGGACACGGGCGCGATGACGTCCGCGGACCAGCAGCTTCACTGTGCCATCAGGCACCGCCAGCCGCTCCAGCACGTCGGCGATGACTCCGACCCCGTAGACCGCGTCCGCGCCAGGGTTATCGTCCGAGCGCTCCCTTTGGGTGACCAGCAGCACTTCCAACTCGCCCTCGTACGCCCGTTGCTGGGCGCGTACGGACATTTCCCGGCCGATGAAAAGCGGCGCGGTCACCTTGGGAAAGACCACGATGTCGCGCAGCAGCAGCGCCGGTCCCGACCAGGGCGGTGCGGCGGTCGCCGGCTCCGGCGCCGGCTCCGGCTCCGGCTCGGCCACGGCGATCATCGCCGACAGCACATGCCAGTCCTTGAGGCCGAAGCTGCGGGCGATCAGCTCCAGGCAGTCGGTGTGGGCGAAGTGGGCGCCGCGTTCCGCCAGGGCCTCGCGCAGCCGGCGGGCCATGGCTTTCGCATCGCGGTAGTCGCGCATGAGTCATCCTTTGCTGGGGCGAACGCTTGACGCCAGGCGCTTGCGTTGCTGACCCGTCCGCCCACGGCAGAGGATGCAGGATCGTCAGTCCGATACGTTCGCCATACCCGAAGGCGCAAGCAGCAGGCCGTATCCGCCCTGACGGGAAACCTCGCGCCGGCGACGCATCGCTGTCAATCGGAGAAGTCGCGGCGGAGCGAGGCTGCGGCTCGCGCCGGACCGGCTAGGGGCGGCCGAGGGTCTTGGCGAAGAAGGCCAACGCCATGTCGATCGCCGCCCGGTGCGTGGGATCCTGGGGGACCTTGTCGGCGCAGACCGGGACGGCGGCCACCCCGGCGAACGTGCAGGTGGCCAGGAAGTCGTAATGCCCGACGCCGGGCAAGACCTCGAGCTCGACATGCGGCAGGTCGCCCGCGGCGGCGAGGCCGTTGGTGGCTGGCGGCGCGACCGGATCGGCGTCGCCGAGGATGATGGCGACGGGGATCTCATCCGCCTTCAAGCTCGCCGGGTCGAACGCCTGCACGATGGCCGGGGCGATCGCGAAAGCGGCGCGCACCCCGGGGATCGCATGATCGTCGCCGCTGTGGGCGACCTCGGGGGCGAGCTCCGGCGACTTCGAAGCCGCCAGCATCTGTTCCGTCGACAGCGGAAACTCCTTCTGCGGCCTACAGATGCCGTCGGTCGGGTTGGCGTTGCAGAACGCCTGCAGCCGCGCCAAGTCGACGTGGACGCCGGTGGCGGCGATCGCGGTGAAGCCGCCGGCGGAGAAGCCGGCGACGCCGAGCCGGTGCGGGTCGAGGTGCGGCGCGATCGTTGGGTCGGCCTCGGCGGCTTTCAGCGCGGCGGCCAGATCGCCAGGGCGATCCCAGAACATGATCGAGCCGCCCACGGTCATCTTGTCGTCGCCGTTGTTGCCCGGATGGTCGACGGCGATCACCACGTAGCCGGCGCGCGCGAGCGGGAGCGTGAACCAGGCCATCATGCGCGCCGTCCCGCCGAAGCCGTGCGAGAACAGGATCACCGGCCGGCGCCGGTCGTCGGCGAAGGCGGCGTCCGGCGCCGCCGACCCCACCTTGAACAGCGGCTTGCCCGGGGGCCCGATGTCGAGCGAGATCTCCTTCGCGTCCGCCGCGGCCGGATACCAGACGGTGACCCTCACAGTGTCTCGATGTTCCGCGTCGCGCAGCGCGGCGGTCGGATTGGCGGCGGTGAGGTGGCGTTCGCCGACCTGGCCAGCCAGCGCGGGGCTGTCGATCATCAGCACCGTCGCCGCCGCCAACAGGAACAAGGCTCTCACGACCATTGCGCCCTCCTTGCCGAAACCGGCGCGGGCCAGACGAGCCTGAAACCGGGCCGCGCGCCAGTGAAACTCTGGTCAGGTCGGGTTCGAGACCCGACGCCGCCATGCAGCGCGGGGGTCAAGCGGGTGAGCGTCCGGACACTCCGGGCGATGCCTAGGCCGCCGCGGCCTTCTTGTTGGCGTCGCCACCGCTCAACGCCGCATCGAGCGCCGCCATCAGGCGATCCGGCTTGATGGGCTTTTCAACCACCGATCCCATTCCGGCCGCCACGTACTCGTTGACCTGTTCCGCATCGGCGTTGGCCGTCAGGGCGATGATCGGGACCCGGCCGGCGGGCGGCGGCAGCTTGCGGATCTCCCTGGTGGCGGAGACGCCGTCCATCCGCGGCATCTTGATGTCCATCAGGATCACGTCGAAGCGCCCGGCCTTGGCCGCCTCGACCGCCTCGACGCCGTCCACCACCGACTCCGTCGAGCAGTCGAACATTTCGCAGAGCGCCTCCACCACCATGCGGTTGGTGGCGTTGTCGTCGACGACCAGGATGTGCGCCGCGCGGTGCGTCGTGGCGGTCACCACCTGCTGCGACTCGGCGCCCTCGTCGGCGGCGACCTCGACCGGGATCTCGAAGGCGACGACAGCGCCTCGACCGGCGTTGGCCTTGGCTTCGATGACGCCGGCCATGGCCGCGATGGAGCGCTCGGCGAGCCTCAGGCGCAATTGCATGCCGCGTCCGCCGGCGACGGCGACGACGCCGCCGTCGAACATGGCGGCCAGATAGTCGGCGCTGTAGGCCGCGCCGTTGTCGCGCACGCGCCCAGCCAGCACCACGCCCGCGCCCTGCCCGGCGCGCACCTGCAAGGTCGCTTCGATCACGCCGCGCGCCGCGTGCGAAAGGGCGTGGTCGATCAGCGAGTCGAACACCTGCATCAGACGATCGCCATCGACGACCGCCGCGCAGTCCGGCGCGCCGTCGTAGGCGACCAGCAGCGTCGCGCCGGCCAATTCGGCCTTGCCGCGCCAGCGCGCCTCGATGTCGTCCATGAGCGCCTGAAGCCGGCGCGGCGACGCCGCAATCTGCAACTGCTCGGTTTCAGCCATCTGCAGTTCCGCGGCGACGCCCAGCAGCGACAACGCGGCGCCCGAAGCCTCCGCGATGGTGTCGAGGTAGGCCGACGCGCCCTCCGGCAATCGAACGCGCCGGAGGCTCTCCACCGCGGCGAGCGCGTCCCCGATGGGAGCGCGGACTTCCGCGTCGATGGTCTCCAACAGGATCGAGGGGCGCGGCGCCGCTCCAAGGGCCGGAAGCAGGCGCGCCAGATCGCTAACGCCCGCGTAGGCGCCGTTCTCGACGACCACGAAACCGCCGAGCAGGGACGACGGGCGAGAAACCTTGGCCGCGATGACGAAGGGACCGACTTCCTCGCTCGCCTCGACCACGAGGGGGTCGACTTCGGCCGCATCGAGCACGCCTCGGCTCGTCGCGCCCGGCGCCTCCATGCGAGCCAGGAACACGTCGCGCGATAGCAGGCCCACCGGGCGTGTCCCCTCGACGACCGCGAGGGCGCGACAGTCGGGATCGCGAATGAAGACGGCCAGGGCGGCTTCGCACAGGCTGTCGGCGGAGAGCGCCGGGCGCCGGTCGATCGTATCGCCGAGAAAATGCATGGCGCGGTGGGTACCCTAATCTGCCGCACACCATGGGCCGGGGCGCTTGCGAAGAGGTTAAGCGTCTTGCGACCTGTCGACTCGAATAACCAACTTCCGGTTGGGTCGGGCCGCCAAGGCCCCGCCCTCAGCGGCCCGTCGGGATGTCCTTGAACGCCACATCCTTGTCCACCCGCACGTCCTGCGGCAAGCCCAACACCCGTTCGGCGATGATGTTGCGCATGATCTCGTCGGTGCCGCCGGCGATACGCATGCCGGGCGCGCTCATCAGGGTCTGCTGGAACATCGCCGACAGCGGCGCGAGCGACGGGTCGGAAATGATGCCGAACTGGTCTTCCAGCTCCACCGCGGTGTTGGCCACATCCTGCATCAAGGGCGCGGTGACCAGTTTTCCGATCGAGGCTTCCGGCCCCGGCGTCTGGCCCCGCGACAGCGCCGTCTGGGTGCGCAGGCGCGTGTACTTCAGGCCCTCGGCGCGAACGTACCAATCGGCCACCTTCTCGCGCAGCGCCGCGTCCTTGATGCCGGAGCCGGCCAGCGTCGCCACTGAAGAGGCGAGCTCCATCACCTGCCGGTGATAGCCCGAGCCGCCGCCGATCGAGTTGCGCTCGTTCATCAGCGTGACCAGCGAGACCCGCCAGCCGTCTCCGATCGCGCCGATTCGCTGCGAGTCCTTCACCCGCAGGTCGGTGAAATAGACTTCGTTGAAGCCCGACGCGCCCGACATCTGGTGGATCGGACGCACATCGATGGCCGGGTCGTGCATATCGACCCAGAACATGGTGAGGCCCTTGTGCTTAGGAACATCCGGGTCGGTGCGGCAGATGAGAATGCCGAAGTCGGAGTAGTGGGCGCCCGACGTCCACACCTTCTGGCCGTTGATGATCCAGTCGCCGGAGCCGTCGCTCGCCCGCACCGCCCGGGTCCGCGACCCGGCCACGTCCGAGCCGCCGGAAGGTTCGGAGAACAGCTGGCACCAGATCTCCTCGCCGCGCATCGCCGGCCCGACGAAGCGCTGTTTGTCCGCCTCGGCGCCGCAGGTCATGATCGTGGGCAGACACATGCCGAGCCCGATGGTGAACGGGTTCCCGGGCGTATCGAAGCGCGCCTCCTCCTGGTTGAAGATCTGCTGCTGCCAGTTGGCGCCGCCGACGCCGCCCCATTCCTTGGGCCAGGTGATGCAGGAGTAACCGGCGGCCGCCTTCTTCGTCTGCCAGGCCTTCGCGGCCGCGAGGCCGTGCGCATCCTCGTCGCCGATCATGCCGCCGCTGCTCGACTTCGGGGCGTTCTTCTCGAGCCAGGCCCGGGCTTCGGCGCGGTAGGCGGTTTCCTCGGGGGTGTCGTTGAAGTCCATGATCGTCCTTTCGGCGTCAGGCCGCGTTGCGACGTTCAAGTTGGGAGACCAGACGCTCTTTCCACGCCTTGGCCCCGCCTGCGACCAGGTTCAGCTGCTGGGCGCGGCGGTAGAAGAGGTGGCAGTCCATCTGCCAGGTGAAGCCGATGCCGCCGTGGGTCTGCAGGTTCTCCTTGGCGGCGTACCAGTAGGCCTGGCAGGCCGAGACTCGCGCCGCGGCCGCCGCCAGCGGCAGCTCCGAGGCGCCGGTGTCGAGCGCCCAGGCCCCGTAGTAGGCGTTGGAGCGGGCGAGCTCGTTGTTGACGTACATGTCGGCCAGCTTGTGCTTGATCGCCTGGTAGCTGGCGATCGGACGGCCGAAGGCGTAGCGGCCCATGGCGTAGTCCTTGGCCATCTCCAGCGCCCGGTCGGCGCCGCCGACCTGCTCGAAAGCCAGCAGCACCGCCGCCCGCTCCAGCAGGCTCTCGGCCAGCGCCAGGCCCTCGCCGGCCTCGCCGAGCCGCTCCGCCGCCGCGCCATTGAAGGTCAGCTTCGCGACGCCGCGCGTCGGATCCAGCGTCTGCAGCGTGTCCCGCGTGACGCCGCCAGCATGCAGATCGACCAGGAACAGGCTCAGCCGTCCCCCCTCGCGCGCCAGCACCACGGCGGCGTCGGCGACATCGCCGTCGGTCACCGGCAGCTTGGTCCCGCTGAGCTTGCCGCCCTCGACCCGCGCCTGCACCTGCGCCTCGGTCAGCGGACCGGGCTTCTCGACGCCGGCGAAGCAGCCGATCGCCTCGCCCGCGGCGATCTTCGGCAGCCAAGCCTGCTTCTGCGCCTCGGACCCCGCCAGCAGCAACGCCTCGGTGAGGAAATAGGCGGTCGACGCGAAGGGGATCGGCGCAAGCGCCCGGCCCAGCTCCTCAGCGATCACGCACAGCTCCAGCCGCCCGAGCCCGAGCCCGCCGTAGGTCTCGGGGATCGCCGTCCCGAGCCAGCCCTGCGCGCCGACCTCCTTCCAGAGCGCCTCGTCGTAAGAGCGCGTCGGATCGTCCAGGACCGCCCGGACCTTCGACGTCGGGCACCGCGCCTCGAGAAACTTGCGCGCCTCGGACTTCAGGAACTTCTGATCGTCGGAGAAGTCGAAGTTCATCGTTCCGCCCTGCCAGGTTTCTAATCGTTCGGATCACCATACCCGCCTTTCGCGGCCTTGAAAGATTGACCGAGCGTCAAGGATTTCGGGGTCTGATGGGACCCTAACCAAAGGGTGGGGTGCAGACGCGATGGCCAAGGCGGTCTTCCAGCGCAATCAGCGAGTTTGGGTCGAGAGCGTCGGCGCCTGGGCGATCGTCGAGAAGATCGAGCCGGTCTGGGCCAAGGGCTTCGAGGAGCCTGTCCGCGTCAGCTACGATGTCGGGCTCGGCCGCCCGTTCGCGGCCCACGAGCTCCGCGCCGAAGAACCCGTGGAGGACCAAGGCGTCGAAGCCGGCCCTGGCTGGCGGCTGATGCGCGCCCGCAACAAGTGGCAGTCGCCGGAAGAAGCCGCGCAGCATCCCTATCCCGGCACCTATCCGGTGGTGGTGACCGACACCGCCGACTGGGGCGGCTGGCGGGTGCCCGGCGCCGAATACGATCGCGACCCTCGCAAGATCGAATTCCAGGCCAGGCTCATCGCCTCGGCGCCGGCCCTGCGCGCCTTGGCCCGCGCGATCCTCGCCATGGTCGCCGAAGCGCCTGACGATGCGCCTCCCGCGGTGCAGGACCTCGCCCGCAAAGCGGTGGCGATCGAACGCTACCTGATGGAAGTCCCAGCGACGACCCCTCCGCAAGACGCCGCGCAGTCCGCGGCCTAGCCGCCACCTGGCTTCGTCGCCCAGGGGCGCCGTTGTGGCGGACAGGCCCCGGCGCTAGAGGCTAGGAATGCGCACCGACACCCCGCAGCCGATCAAGCTGGCCGACTATCGGCCGCCCGACTACCTCGTCGACGAGGTCCACCTCGACGTCTCGCTGGCGCCGAACGCCACGCGGGTGAAGGCCCGGCTCGCGGTGCGCCGCAACGGCGATCACGCGGATCCGCTGCGGTTCAATGGCGAACGCCTGAAGCCGATCGCCGTCGCCCTCGACGGGCGCGCGCTCGGACCGGACGAGCACGCCATCGACGCCGAATTCCTCACCATCGCCGCGCCGCCGGCGGCCTTCACGCTGGAGACCGAGGTCGAGATCGACCCGGACAACAACAAGGCGCTGGAGGGTCTCTACATGTCCGCCGGACGCTTCTGCACCCAGTGCGAGGCCGAAGGCTTCCGCAAGATCACCTGGTTTCCCGACCGGCCCGACGTGCTGGCGAAGTTCACGGTGCGGATCGAGGGCGACAAGGCGTTCCCGCGCCTGCTCTCCAATGGCAACCTCGTCGCGGCCGGCGACCTGCCGGCCGGACGCCACTACGCGGTCTGGACCGATCCTTTCCCCAAGCCCTGCTATCTGTTCGCCCTGGTGGCCGGCGAACTCGACGTGCTCGAGGACAGCTTCGTCACCGCCAGCGGCCGCAAGGTCGAGCTGAAGATCTACGTCGATCCTGGCATGGCCCCTCGCGCCGCTTATGCGATGGACAGTCTGAAGCGGGCGATGAAGTGGGACGAGGAGACCTACGGGCGCGAGTACGACCTCGACCTGTTCATGATCGTCGCCGTGCGCGACTTCAACTTCGGGGCCATGGAGAACAAGGGCCTCAACATCTTCAACTCGTCGCTGTTGCTGGCCGACCCCGAGACCGCGACCGACCTCGACTACGAGCGCATCGAAGGCGTCGTCGCCCACGAGTACTTCCACAACTGGACCGGCGATCGGGTCACCTGCCGCGACTGGTTCCAACTCTGCCTGAAGGAGGGCCTGACGGTCTTCCGTGATCAGAGCTTCTCCGCCGACATGCGCGGACACGCGGTGCAGCGGATCAAGGAGGTGCGGACGCTGCGCGCTCGGCAGTTCTCGGAAGACGCTGGACCGCTCGCGCATCCGGTCCGCCCGTCGAGCTACATCAAGATCGACAACTTCTACACCGCGACCATCTACGAGAAGGGCGCGGAGATCGTCCGTATGCTGAATATCATAGTCGGTGCGGAAATCTTCCGAGCCGGCATGGACCTCTATTTCGAGCGCTTCGACGGCACGGCGACGACCATGGAGGCCTTCCTCCAGTGTTTCGCCGAAGCGTCCGGGCGCGATCTCTCAGCCTTTTTCGGCTGGTACGAGCAGGCCGGCACGCCCCGCGTGTCCCTGCAATCCAGCTACGACGCCGAGAAAAAGGCGCTGCGGCTGGTCCTGGAGCAGTCGACCGCGCCCACGCCCGGCCAGCCGGACAAGGCGGCGTTGCCGATTCCGATCGAGATCGGCCTGCTCGACGAGGACGGACGGCCGCTCCGGGACACCGAACTCGTGCTGCTGGATTCGCCTTCGCGCACAATCACCCTGGAGAACGTGGACCGACCGCCCATCGTCTCGGCGCTGCGTGGGTTTTCCGCGCCGGTGAACCTGACGACCGACGGGCGGCCGAAGGACGCCTACACGCTGCTGGCTGCCGACCCCGACCTGTTCAATCGCTGGGAGGCCGGCCAGACTTTGGCCCGTGACCTGATCCTGGCGCGCTGCGCCGGTCATCCCGACGAGGTCGGCGAGGAACGCTACGCCGAGGCGCTGGAGCGGGCCCTCCGCGATCAGTCGGCCGATCCTGCGTTCAAGGCGCTGCTGCTCGCTCTGCCCAGCGAGACCGACCTGGCCGTCGTTTCCGCTCCGGCGGACCCGGCGGCGATCCATGCGGCCCGCGAGGCCCTGCGGGAGCGCATGGCGGCGCACCTCGGCGAGGAGTTGCGCGAGACCCATGCCCGCCTGCAGGAGTCGGGCGAGTTTTCCTCGGACGCGGCGGCGGCGGGACGGCGGGCGCTGCGCAACGCCGCGATCACGTTGCTCGCCGCCGACCCCAACCCCCGCAACCGGGAACGTGCCGAGGCTCACTTCCGAGGCGCCGGCAACATGACCGACGCCATCGGCGGGTTGACCGCCTTGATGCTGATCGGCGGCGGCGGCTTCGAGCGGGCGCTCGCCGCCTTCTACGACCGCTGGAAGGCGGAGCCCCTCGTCATCGACAAATGGTTCGCGCTGCAGGCGCAGGACCCGTCGGAGGGCGCGCTGGGTCGCGTGCTCGGGCTCACCGCCCACCCCGACTTCGACGCCAAGACGCCGAACCGCCTGCGCGCCCTGGTGGCGACTTTCGCCGGCGCCAATCCCGCCCGGTTCCACGATCCCAGCGGCGCCGGCTACCGCTTCCTCGCCGACCAGGCGCTCATGGTCGACACCTTCAACCCCAATATCGCGGCGCGGTTGATCGAACCGCTGGGTCAATGGGAGAGATTCGCGCCAGAGTTGGCGCGGCTGATGCGGGCGGAACTCGAGCGCATCACTCAATCTTCGGGCTTGTCGAAGAACGTCTTTGAGATAGCCTCGAAGGCGTTGGGCTGATTTGCTTGCCAGGACCCACTCTCGAGAGGCGAAAGGCGATTGTCGGCAAGTCTCGAAAAAATTCGCTTCTTGGTCGTGGACGACAACGCCCACATGGTCAACATCGTCAAGACCATCCTGCGGGGCTTCGGCGCCGAGCACGTGATGGAGGCGAAGGGAGCGCAAGAGGCGTTCCAGCGACTCAAGAACGATCCCGTCGACATCGTCCTGCTCGACTATCTGATGGGCGACCAGGACGGCCTGGAGTTTCTGAAGAAACTTCGCAACGAGGACGAGAGTCCCGCGCCCTACGTGCCGGTGATCATGCTTACGGCGCACTCCGACCGGGCCCGGGTGGAGGCGGCGCGCGACGCCGGCGCGACCGAGTTCTGCGCCAAGCCGATCACGGCGGCCGAGATGCTGCGCAAGATCGGCCAGGTGATCGACCATCCGCGCGCCTTCGTGAGAGCGCCGAAATACTTCGGGCCCGACCGGCGACGGCGCGATCGGGACGGCTTCCGGGGCGAGGATCGCCGGCGAGACCGCGACACCGAGTCCGACCCGCCAGGCGAGGGATGACGCTTCGTTCGCCGCCAAGTAGGATTCCGGCTCTAAACTGACTCGCGAACTGACTCGCGCCCTTGCAGGGAGGGCCGGGGACGGAGCTGACGGCTTTGGCGAAGGAATGGGGCGGCGAGACGGCGCCCCGGTTCACGCGTGGCGCGGGACCGGTGTCGGCGCCGCGCCCGACGCCCATCCGCGGCCGGGCCGCCACGCTGGCGATCCTCGCCGCGCTGATCGTCCTGGCGGTCGACACCGGCGTCGCGGCGATCCACATGCGCTCGGCCCCCGGCAGCACTTCGGCCGGCGTTCTGTTCGCGCCGATGGTCGCCGCGGCCGTGCTGGCGGTCCTGCTGGTCGTGCAGGGCCTGCACGCCGACGAGGCCGCCCATGCCCTGGCCGACTCCGAGGAACGCTTCCGTCTCGCGGTGGAGGCGGCGCGCTGTGGGATCTGGGAGTGGGACCTCGCGGTCGGGCAGCTCTATATGTCCGACATCACCGGGGTGATGCTGGGTTGGGGCGGCGGCGGAGCGGCCGACACGGAAGCGGTGATGGAGCACGTGGCCGCCGAGCACCGCGAGCGATTGCGCCAGGCCCTGACCTCGGCCGCCGCCCATGGCGCGTTCGACGTGTCGTTCCGGGCGACGCGTCCCGAAGGCGGCTCGGTCTGGATCGCGGCCCGCGGCCAGGCGTCCGGACCTCGCGGCGAAAGAGGCGGCTTCTCCCGCATCGTCGGCGTCGCGCTGGACGTGACCGAAGAGCGCGTGGCGCAGGTGCGCGCGCAGGCCGCCGAGGCGCGACTGCACGGCGCCATCGAGAGCGTGCCCGAGGCCTTCGTGCTCTGGGATCGTCACGGCCGACTGGTGCTTTGCAACCAGCATTTCCGCACCTTCTTCGCCATCGAACCCAGGGCGCTGAAGCCGGGCGCCTCGCGCGCCATCGTCGAGCGGCTGATGCGGCAGGCGATCCGCCAGGAGCGCGCCGCCGGCGATTCCGGGCGGGACGCCGAGCTGAACGACGGCCGGTGGGTGACCATCGCCGAGCGCCGCACCGCGGACGGCGGCTTCGTGGTCACCTGCGTCGATGTCACGGGCCTGAAGAACCAGGAGGAGATCCGCCGGCTCAACGAGGAGCGTCTGGAGCGCGCCCGAGAGGAAGCTGCGGAGCTGGCCCAGAAATACGCCGCCGAGAAGGTGCGGGCCGAGGCCGCGAGCCGGGCCAAGAGCGAGTTCCTGGCCAACATGAGCCACGAACTGCGCACGCCCCTCAACGCCATCAATGGCTTCTCCGAGATGATGACCGCGGAAATCTACGGCCCGCTCGGCGACCCCCGCTACAAGGGCTACGCGCAGGACATCCTCAACTCCGGCCAGCACCTGCTCGCGCTGATCAATGACGTGCTCGACATGTCGAAGATCGAGGCGGGCAAGATGAACCTCCGCTTCGAGCCGCTGCGCCTCGACGAACTGGCCGAGGACGCCATCCGCCTGATCCGCAACCGGGCGGAGACGGCCGGTCTCACGGTGGCGATCGACCTTCCGGCGCTGCCCGACGTCGAGGGCGACTACCGGGCGCTGAAACAGGTGCTGCTCAATCTGCTCTCCAACGCGGTGAAGTTCACCCCACGCGGCGGCCAGATTTCCGTTCACGCCGAGACCCGCCGCGACATGATGGGTGATCGGGTGCGCATGAGCGTCTCGGACACCGGGATCGGCATCGCCGCCCAGGATCTCGCGCGCCTCGCCCGGCCGTTCGAACAGATCGAGAGCCAGCAGTCGAAGACCCAGCAAGGCACGGGGCTCGGCCTGGCGCTGTCAAAGGCGCTCGTCGAGATGCACGGCGGCGTGGTGGAGATCGAGAGCGAACCCGGCCACGGCACCATCGTCAGTTTCGTGCTGCCGGTCCGCCAGGAGATCACCGACAGCCACGGCCGCAGCTTCGCGGCTTAGTTGTCGGGGTCGGGCGCCCGACCCCCCTAGGGGAAGGGTTCGATTTCGGGTCCGGTCCCAGCACTCACCGAGGTCTCTTTCCGTCAGCCGCCCGCGGCGTTGGTCGCGCCTGGACGGGGCGCGGCGGACGTTGGCGGCGGCGTGAGGGCCCGGCGCATCCCGGCGGCGAAGGCGGCGCGGTCGGCCGGCGGCAGCCTCAGGACATAGTCGACCAGCTTCTCCTCGACCGTGGCGCGGATGCCAGTGTCGATCTGGCGGCTCTGCGCAAGCTTGGCCTTGATTGCGACCGGGTCGGATTTCGGATCGCCCAGGGCGCTCCAGGCGTCGAGGCGAAGGGCGCGGCTGCGGCCGACATCGGCGACCACCGCGGCGCGGATCTGGTGCAGCGTCAGGCGGAAGTCGTGGCGGTCCGGCTGGGGCAAGCTCGCCGTGGCGGCCATCAGCGCGCCGGGACGGACGCCGGCGTACTCACGCGCCATCGAGCTGCCGAGAGCGATGACCCCGGCGCCCGCGCCGATCAGGAAGAGGTTGAGCGCCACCGAGGCGATAAGTCCGCCGACGAGCCACCGCGATCCCATCAGCCGTTCACCAAATCGTCGGTCGGATCGGCGAGCATGCCAATGTCGTCCGAACTACTGGCGGGCGGGCCCTCGATCAGCCGCGTGACGCTGGCGGGCGCGAAGGAGAACCCCGCGGCGGCGCCCGCCACAGCGGACGCGGCGAGGCCCAGCCCCAGACCGAGGGTGGCGAGCCAGCGCCAAGTCCGGGCGATGGCCCGGGCTCGCGGCGCGATATCGATGACGCGCTGGCGCAGCGCCGGCGACGGCTCGACGATGTAGGCTTCGAGCTGGGCCTCGAGCGAGCGTTCGGTCTCCAGGATGGCCCCGGCGAGGTCGCGGTTCGCCTCGGTGAACGTCTGCGCGGCGTCGCGCTCGGCCGGCGGCCACCCGCGCAGGTCCGCCCCATAAGCCTCGGCGAGCGCCCGGAAACGATCTTCAGTCATCGAACCAACCCTCGCACAATCAGTCGGAACTCGCCAAATCCGCCAGCGCTTGTCGAAGCGCCCGCCGGCCCCGCGACAACAGGCTCTCCAGCGCCTCGACCGACACCTTCATCAGCTCGGCCGCCTCGATGTTGCCGAGATCCTGATAATGGCAGAGCACGATCGCCTCGCGCTGGCGCGGGGGCAACGCTTGCAGCGCGGCGTTCACCCGGCGCCCCACGTCGGCGGCCAGAAGGCCGCGATCCGGCGCCGGGCCCGGATCCGGCGCGTCGGGCGGCTCCGCGGTCGGGCGCTCGCGGCGCCGGCGGAGCCGGTCGTAGCAGAGATTGAGCGTCACCCGGTGCAGCCAGGTGTCGAACTTGGCGGCGCCTGGCCGCCAGCGCTCCGCGTAGCGCCAGACCTTGAAGAAGGTTTCCTGCGCCACGTCCTCGGCCTCCGCCGGATCGCCGAGCATGCGTTCGGCAAGCGCCAGCACACGTCGCAGTTTGCGGGCGACCAGCGCCTGCACGGCGGCCGCATCGCCCCGACCGGCCCGCCGCACCAGCTCGTCGTCCGTCTCGCTCTCGCCCGAGGTCAAAGCGCGCCTCGTCCACGCGACGCTCCCATGCCATCCGCCTTGCCGGCGTTCGACCACGCCTTGGCGCCTTTCAGCGCCGGTTCAACGCGGGACGCGGGTGGTTCCGTCGCGGTCATGCCGAAGCCAGCAAAGTGTCGAAGGCTCGGTGCGCGGCGCGGCGACGTTGGACCAGCAGGACGCGCAGCGCCCGCAGGTCGCGAACCGCGGCGGCGCGGGCCAGCAGTGCCCGCAGCGCCTTCGGCTCGTGCTCCGGCTCGCTTCCCTCCGGCAGGGCGATCTTGAGAATCTGCGACAGATCCTGCTGGAGCCGCCACGCCTCGGAGAGCTCGGACAACAGTTCGCCCGGCGCCGAGCCCTCCAGCGCCGACAGAGCGGCCGCCGTGTTCTGCCGCAACGGTCCGCCGTCGGCGGCATGGGCCAGCTGCAGAAACTGCGCGGCGAACTCGATGTCGACCAGCCCGCCCTCGCTGAGCTTCAGGTCCCAGAACCCGGAGGGCGGGCGCTCGCGCGCCATCAGCCGACGCATGGCGATCACGTCCGCGGCGGTCTGGCGCGGGTTCCTGGGCAGACGCAGCTTGGCTTCGATCAGCGCGGCCGCGCGACAGGCGAATTCGGGCGAGCTCGACCACACGAGCCGCGCCCGGGTCAGGGCCAGATACTCCCAGGTCTCGGCCTCGGCGGGGTAGTAGGCGTCGAACGCGGCGAGGCTCACCGCGACCGGGCCCTGCGTGCCCGAGGGTCGCAGCTGCATGTCGACGTCATACAGCTCGCCCTCGCCCGTCGGCGCGGAGAGCGCGGTGATCAGGCGGCCCGTGAAGCGGGCGTAGAAGGTTTCGGCCGCCCATCCCTTCTCTGACGAGACGGCGTCGGGGGCCGCCGGCGCGTAGAGCGTCATCAAGTCGAGGTCCGAGGCGGCGGTCATCTCCCGCGAGCCGCACTTGCCGAGCGCGACGACCGCGACGTCGCCGGGAAACGCCCCAGCCTGGCGCTCGATCTCCGCCAGCGCCGCACTCGCCAGGCTGCCGATGCAGGCGTCGGCGAGCTCGGCGAACGCGGCGCCGGCATCGGCGGCGCCCGCCGTCCCCGCCAGCACCTGCAGTCCGATCTGGAAGGCCCGCTCGCGGCGCAGGCGCCGCGCCGCGTCCATCGCCGCCTCGAATCCGTGGGCGCCGCTCGGCGTCGCGGACACCGGCTCCAGCGGTTCCAGGGGCGAGAAGAACGAACGGTCGAGCAACGCGTCGAGCGCGGCGGGTTGCCGCGCCAACATCCGGGCGAACGCCGGGGCGATCGCCATCACCCGCACGATCAGCTCCAACAGCTTCGGCTGGGCGAGGAACAGCGCCTGCACCTGCGCGCCCATGGCGAGCGCCGAGAAAAAGTCGCCGAACCGGGCGAACGCCGCGTCGGGCGCGCCGGTGGCGGCCGCGGCGTCGAGCAGCCGCGGCGCCAGCCGCGTGAAGAGCTCGCGCCCCCGCTCCGTGCGCGTCGCGGCGATCCGGCCATGATGCCAGGCCCGCACGGTGGCGGCGACCGCGCGGGCGTCCGAAAAGCCCATGCGGCGCAGGGTGGCCAATGTCTCCGGATCGTCCTCGACGCCGGTGAACACCAGGCTGCCGAAGCGCGACGACAGAGGCTCCTCTCCCGCGAACAGCTCCCCATAACGACGACCCACGCTCCTGAGAACGCGGACGACCGCCGCATCAAAGCGCCGCAGGTCCCGCACCCCGGCCAGCGCGGCGACACGGCGCCGCTCGCGGTCGTTGGAGGGCAGCCGGTGCGTCTGCTCGTCGGCGATCATCTGCACCCGGTGCTCGAGGTCCCGCAGGGTGCGGTAGTCCGAGGCCAGCTCGGCCGCGGCGGATGGCGAAACGTGGCCCGCCTCGGCCAGGGCGGCGAGGGCGTCCAACGTGCGGCGTCCGCGCAGGGTCGGATGCCGTCCGCCCAGGATCAACTGCTGGGTCTGAACGAAGAACTCGATCTCGCGGATGCCGCCGGGCCCGAGCTTCAGGTCCGCACCCGGCGCGGCGAGGCGTGCGTCGGGCCGCAGCTCCTGGATCTGACGCTTGATCGAATGGATGTCGGCGATGGCGGCGAAGTCGAGATTGCGGCGCCAGATAAACGGTTGAAGTTCGGCCAGGAAGGCTTCGCCGCGCATCGTATCGCCCGCCACGATGCGCGCCTTGATCATCGCCGCGCGCTCCCAGTTCTGGCCGACGCTTTCGTAGTAGGCGAGCGCCTGGTCGACCGCGACGGCCGGCGCGGTCGAAGCCGGGTCCGGGCGCAGGCGCAGGTCGACGCGGAAGACGTAGCCCTCGCCGGTGCGCGTCTGCAGCAAATCGGCGAGCGCGTGGGTGAAGCGAGTGGCGAAGGCGTCGGGGTCGACCCCGGCCGCGACCGGCAGCGCCGACGGCTCGTAGAAGATCGAGATGTCGATATCGCTCGAGTAGTTGAGTTCGAACGCGCCCATCTTGCCCAGCGCCACCACGAAGAGACCGGGCAGCGGACCTGCCGCCTCATCGTCGAAGGGGGCAATCCGGTCCGCGAGACTGCGCGCGGCCATGGCGAGGGCCGCGCGGACCGCGGCGTCGGCGAACTCGGTCAGGGCGCCGGTGACTGCGTCAAGGTCCCAAATCCGAGCGACGTCACAGAGGGCGACGAGCAGATGCAGCGCCGCCTTGGCCCGCCTGAGGGCCACCGCCCCTTCGTCCGGATCACCGGTTGCGGCGGCGTTCGTGGCGGCGACGATCCTGGCGAGCGACTCACGCGGTTCGGACGCCAGCAGGTCGGCCAGCGTCGTGCGGTGTCGCGCGGCCGATCTCGCCAGATAAGGCGATGCGCCGAACACCGGCGCGAGCGCCAGCCAGGTCGCATCGTCAGCCGCGAATCCGCCGATCGCCTCCCGAGCCCGCTCGGCCGCCGCAGGATCCACCGCGGGGCCGAGGGGCTGGAGCAGGTCGGCGAGCGAAGTCATCGCGGAGCACCTTAGCCCAGTCGGCGCGGCTCGCGCTCACGCCGAAGGGAGCACGAGGGCGGCCCGCAGGCCCGGACCCTTGCCTCCGACCCGGCCCGGGCCCTCGTCGAGCTCCAGACGACCGCCGTGGACACGGGCGACCGCGGCCACCAGCGACAGGCCCAGCCCAGCGCCCGGTGCGTTGCGGCTGTTCTCGAGCCTCACGAACCGGTCGATCACCCGCGGCCGATCGGCTTCCGGAACGCCCGGCCCGGTATCGGTCACCGTGATCTCGACCTCGCCGGAGGCGCGCCGGCGCACCCGCAGCATGATAGCGCCGCCTGCGGGCGTGTATTTGACGGCGTTGTCCAAGAGGTTGGCGATGGCCTGGGCCAGGAACTCGCGATTGCCGCGCACCGCCAGGCCGCGAGTCAGCTCGGCCTGGAACTCCAGGCCCTTCTCCTCGCTGACCGGTTCATAGAGCTCGGCGACGTCGGCGGCGAGTTCGGCCGGATCGAAGACCACCGGGTCGGGGGGCGTCGCGGCGGCTTCGAGGCGGGCGATCGCGAGCACGGCGCCGAAGGTGCGGAGCACGCCGTCGGCCTCGTCCAGCGCCTGACGCAGAGCCGCCACGGGATCCCCGCGACCGGCCTCGACCTCGATCAGCGCCGCCTCCATGCGGGTGCGCAGCCGGGTGAGCGGCGAACGCAGGTCGTGGGCGATGGCGTCGCCGGCGTGGCGCAGTCCGGCGATCGAGCGATCCAGCCGTTCCAGCATGTCGTTGAGGCCCGCCGCCAGCTCGTCGAGTTCGTCGTCGGCGCCGCGAACCTTGGCGCGGGCGCCGAGGTTGCCGGAGCGCGCCGCGGCGATGACATCGTTCAGCGCGCTCATGTTGCGAGCGACGTCTCGCGCCACGAACACCCCGCCGGCCAGCCCCAGCACGATCACCAGGGTGGCTGCGCCCAGCAAGGCGTCGCGCACCTTGACCACGTAGGACTGGGCCTCGCCGACGTCGGCGCCCACGAACAGCAGCTCGCCGCCCGGAAGCCGCTCTTCCATGCCGCGCGCCGGATGGCGCTGGGTCGAGCCGTCCAGCTCCGTCTCGGTGAACCTGAAGCTCGCCCAGGCCTTGTCCCCGTCCTTCGGCGGCTCGACGAGCGGCGATTTCGCGATATCGCCCGACACCGGCTGCCCGCGCGATTCCATGACGAGATACAGAAAGCCGCGCGTGCTCGACGAGCGCTCGATCACCGCCTCGTTCACGGCGTTGAAGCCGCCCTGGGCGTAAACCTCCTCCAGGGAGTGGGCCTCGCGGGCGATCGCGGCGTCGGCGGCGCGGTTCGCCTCGCCCGCGGTGGCGATGTAGATATAGCCGACGAACACCGAAGCCGCCCCGGCGAACAGCGCCAGGAACAGCAGCGTCAGCCGGAACGGCGTCGTGCGGACGAAGCGGGGAAGCTTCATCGAGGGCTGGTCACTAGCTCACGACGGGATCGGACGGACTCGCCCGACCGCTGAATCGCGACCTGGATTCAAGGGCGTAGAGCCAGATTCAAGGTTCATGCATGAACCCGCCACGCCCTAGGCGTCCAGGCGGTAGCCGGCCCCGCGCACGGTCTGCAGCATCGGCCGGTCGAAGCCTTTGTCGATCTTCGATCTCAGCCGCGAGATATGGACGTCGATGACGTTGGTTTGCGGGTCGAAGTGGTACTCCCAGACCTTCTCCAGCAGCATCGTGCGCGTGACGGACTGGCCGGCGTGCCGCATGAGGAATTCGAGCAACTGGAACTCGCGCGGCTGCAGGTCGATCTCCCGTCCCTTGCGGCGCACTTCGCGGCCGATGAGGTCCATCTCCAGGTCGCCGACACGCAGCAGCGTCTGCACCGACCCGGTCTCGCGGCGGCGGGCGAGCGCCTCGACCCGGGCGACGAGCTCGGCGAAGGCGTAGGGCTTGACCAGATAGTCGTCGCCGCCGGCCTTCAGACCCTCGACCCGGTGGGAAATCTCGCCCAGCGCCGAGAGGAACAGCACCGGCGTCTGGTCGCCCTCGCGCCGCAGCATCTCGACCATGGTGACGCCGTCGAGCTTGGGCATCATCCGGTCGACGACCATGACGTCGTAGCGCCCGTCGTGGGCCGCGTTGAAGCCGGCCTCACCGTCGGCGGCGGCCACGACTTCGTGCCCGGCCTCGGCCAGGCCGCGCGCCATGGCCTCCGACGCCTCGCGGTCGTCCTCGACGATCAACAGCCGCATGCCGCCCCCCGACTAGACCTCGATGGGGCCCGACCGTGGCGATCCGGGCCCCCGCGCCGCCTCACCCCGCGATCTTGATCGGAACGAACGCGGTGGTGGCGCCGCCTCGGCGCACGGCCAGCGGGATCGAGGTGCGGCCGGCCTTCTTCCAGGCCTCCACCGCGGCGGCCACGTCGCCGGCGCTGGCGACTTCGCGGTCGCCCGCCTGAACGATCACGTCGCCGCGCTGCAGGCCCTTGTCGCCCGCGTCGGACGTGCCCTTCACGCTCTGCACCACCACCCCGCCCTTCACGGACTCGGGGATGTTGTACTGACCGCGGGTATCGGCGTTGAGCGGCGCCAATTGCATGCCGAGCACCGGGGGACCGACAGCCGCCGGATGATCCGAGGCGCCGGGTCCGCCTTCATCCTCGCCGCTGCGATCGCCTTGCGCCAGCTGCTGCTCGGACGGTCGGGTGCCCGACTTCACGTCGACGTGCATCTCCTTGCCGTCGCGATAGACGTCGAGGTGGATGACGTCGCCCGCCTGGGCCTTGGCGACTTCGCGGGTCATTTCGGTGTTTGACTTCACCGGCACGCCATCGACGGCGACCACGACGTCGCCGGACTGCAGCCCCGCGCGTTGCGCCGGGCCGTCCGGGACCACGTCGGTCACCTGCGCGCCCTTGCGCCCCGAGAGGCCCCAGGACTCGGCGAGGTCGTCGGACAGCGTCTCGATCGTCGCGCCGATGTACCCGCGGGAGATGTGGCCCTTGGCGATGAGCTCCTTGGTCACCTGGTCGGCGATCGTGGCGGGAATGGCGAATCCGATGCCCACCGAGCCGCCCGTCGGCGAGTAGATGGCCGAGTTGACTCCGATCACGCGTCCGTAGACGTCGAAGGTCGGTCCGCCGGAGTTGCCCTTGTTGATGGGCGCGTCGATCTGGATGTAGTCGACGAAGTTCTCGCCGATGTCCCGGTTATAGGCGGAAATGATTCCGGCGGTGGCCGTGCCGTTGAGGTCGAACGGGTTGCCGACCGCGACCACCCAGTCGCCGACCCGCGGCGTCACCGAGGTTTCGAAGCTCACGAACGGGTAGTGATCGCCTTCCACCTTCAGCACCGCGAGGTCCGTCGCCTCGTCGTGGCCCACCACCGTGGCCTTGAGCTCGGTTCCGTCCTTAGTGACGACCTTGATGTCGTCGGCGCCGTCGATGACGTGGTTGTTGGTCACGATGTAGCCGTCAGGCGAGATGAAGAACCCCGACCCGGAGGATTGCTGCTTCGCGGGCGGCGCGTCGCTGTCGTCGCCGTTGCCTCCGCGCGGCACGATCTCGAACGGGAAGTTCTCGAAGCCCGGGATCTGACGCCGCAGCTGGCTGACGTCCACCTTGGACGTCACGTGGATCGAAACCACCGCGGGCGAGACGCGCTCGAAAATGTCGGCGAACGACTCCGGCGCGCCGGGCGGCGGCGCGAAGATCGGCGCCGTCGAGGCCGAGATCAGGCTGCCGCCGTGCGGGATGGTGAGCGGGAGCTTCATGCCCGCTCCGGCCATCGCGGCGACGGCGACGCTGCCGCCGGCCAGGGCGCCAACGAGGAAAGCGGTCTTCTTGACTGGCATATGGAGAGTTCCTTGTCCCGGCGGGCTGAGTTTTGAGGCCCGGGACCGCCACGTAATCTAGGGCCGGATGCCAAAGAGCGCCACGGTCCTCAAGTTACCTTTCCGTCATTGCCGACAAATATCGCGATTGTGCGGCGGCGACATGTCAGTCGTCGTCTGGACGGCAACACGCCGAAAGCTCAGCTTCTTCTTGTGCGCTGAGCGGCGCCGGCTCCCCGCCGGACCGGCGCCGACGGGCCGCGAACGCCGCCGCGCCCGCCAGCACCACCGCCAGCGGTCCGGCCCACAAGATCGCGTTGCCGACCGAGGCCTTGGGCGTCAGCAGCACGAACTGGCCGTAGCGCGCGACGAGGAAGGCGCGGATCTGGGCGTCGGAGCGGCCCTGCGCGATCTGTCCGCGGATCAGCTGGCGCAGGTCGTGGGCGAGGGTCGCATCCGACTCGTCGATCGACTCGCTCTGGCAGACGAGGCAGCGGACATCGCGGAACAGGGCTCGGGCGCGGGCTTCCTGGGCCGGGTCCTTCAACCGATCGGCCGGATCGGCGGCCGCCCCGCCGAGCAGCGCCACGGCCAGGAGCGCCAGCGCGGCGCGTTGCAGGGGGCGGGTCATTCGGCCGGCGCGGGGGCAGGCGCGACGCCGACACGCGCCCTCGAGGTCACCGCGAAGCGCAGCCGCCGGTCGGAGAGCGACACCAATCCGCCCAGCGCCATCAGCAGCGGGCCGGCGAAGACGAGGCGCACCCAGGGGTTCCAATAGGCTCTCACCAGCACGGCCGGGCCGCCGGGCGTGACCCTGCGATCGCCGGCGACCACGTAAACCTGATCGAGGCCGCGACCGCAGATCGCCACCTGCGAGACGTCCTGCCCGCCCGCGGCGTAGACCCGACGCTCCGGTTCGGCTTCGCAAAGGCCGCGGCCCCGCGGATCGGTGACGCGGATGTAGGCCCGGCCGGCGATGTAGTTGGGTCCGAACACCTCGGCGACGCGATCGAGCCGCAGCTCGAAGCCGGCCAGGCGGATCGACTGCCCGAGCGTCAGCGCCTCGGTGGTCTCCGACCGCCAGGCCGTCTCGTAGGCGGCGCCCAGCGCGAAGACGCCGATGCCGACGTGCGCCAGCGTCATGCCCCAAGCGCCGCGCGGCAAGCCGGCGGCGCGGCGGCCGACTTCGCCCAAGGGCGCGCGGCCCAGCTTCACCCGCTCGGCGGCTTCGGCCAGGGCGCCCGCGATCACCCAGGCGCCGAGACCGACGCCGGCCGCCGCGAGGGCGCTGCGCGGTTCGGTCAGCGCCAGCACCGCCAGCGCCGCCGCCAGCGCGACCAGGGCCGCGACGATCAGGCGCTGCAAGGCGCCGGCGAGATCGGCGCGTTTCCAGGCCAGCAGCGCGCCCACCGGCAACACCACCAGCGCCGGCGCGACCAGGGCCGTGAAGGTGAGGTTGTAGTAGGGTGCGCCGACGGAAATCGGCGTGCCGTCGATCGCGGCGCGGATCAGCGGCAGCAGGGTGCCGATCAGGACCACGGCGGTCGCGGCGGCCAGCAGCACGTTGTTGAGGAACAGCGCCCCCTCGCGGCTGATCGGCGTAAAGGCGGCGTCGTCCTTCAGCTTGGGCGCGCGCCAGGCGTAGAGCGCCAGCGCCCCGCCGGCGGCGACGCCGAGGATGACCAGCAGCGCCAGCCCGCGCTTCGGATCGATGGCGAACGCGTGGACGGACGTCAGCACCCCGGAGCGCACCAGGAAGGCGCCCATCATCGACAGCGTGAAAGCCCCGATCCCGAGCAGGGCGGTCCAGCTGGCCAGCGCCCCGCGTTTCTCGGTCACCGCGGCGGAATGGAGCAGCGCCGTTCCCATCAGCCACGGCATGAAGCTGGCGTTCTCCACCGGGTCCCAGGCCCACCAGCCGCCCCAGCCGAGCTCGTAGTAGGCCCAGTAGGAGCCAAGGGTGATGCCGATGGTGAGCAGGCTCCAGGCCGCCAACGTCCACGGCCGGATCCAGCGCGCCCACGCCGGATCGACCCGCCCTTCGACCAGCGCCGCCACCGACAGCGAGAAGACCACGGAGAAGCCGACGTAGCCCGAGTAGAGGAACGGCGGGTGGGCGGCGAGCGCCGGATCCTGCAGCAGAGGATTCAGCGAGTCTCCCTGGGCCGGCACGCTCAGCGGATCGATCCGCGTCAGCGGGTTCGACGCGAAGACTATGTAGCCGATGAAGAGCGCGGCCAGCGCCCCTTGCGTCGCCACCGCCGATGCTTTGAGGCCGAACGGCAGGCGGCCCACCGCCGCCATCGCCGCGCCGTAGCCGGTGAGCATCACGCACCAGAGCAGGATGGAGCCCTCGTGGCTGCCCCAGGCGCCGGCGATCTTGTAGAGCATCGGCTTGGCGGTGTGCGAGTTGGCCGCGACGTTCAGCACCGAGAAGTCGCTGGTCGCGAAAGCGTAGATCAGGGCGAGGAACCCCAGGGCGATGGCCGCGAACGCCGCGATCGCCGCGCCCTCGCCGGCGCCGGTCAGAGCCGTGTCGCGGCGAACGCGTCCGGCGATCGACAGGGCGCACTGGCCGAGGCTGAGCGTCAGCGCCAGGACGAGCGCGAACTGGCCGAATTCGTCGATCATGGCGCGCCCGCATAGCTCGGCGCCGCGGCGCCGGCGCCGCGCCACTCGCCCTGTTTCTTCAGCGCGGCGGCGAGTTGCGGCGGCATGTAGCGTTCGTCGTGCTTGGCGAGGATCTCCCGCGCCTCGAAGACGCCCGAAGCGTCGTAGGCGCCGATGGCGACGACGCCCTGACCCTCCCGGAACAGGTCCGGCAGCACGCCCTGGAACGCCACCGGCGAGGCGCCGACCTTGTCGGCGAGCACGAAGTCGACCTCGCCGCCGGGCCTCCGCACCACCGTGCCCAGCCGCACCAGCCCGCCCAGCTGGATCGCCCGCCCCGGCGGCACGTGCGCCGCCGCCGCCTGCGACGGGGTGTAGAAGAACGAGATCGAGCTTCGCATGGCGAACAGGGCCACGCCCACGGCCAGCGCCAGCACGGGCGCGGCGACCATCACGGTCATCAATCTGCGGCGCGCCGTTCGGGACTTGGGGAGTAGGGACATTACGGCGCTATCTTAGAAGCTCGAGCCTGGCGCGACACGGGATTCAGGACACTGGCGGGCGGGACGCCGCATCGAGGGCGCCGAGGATGTCGGCGCGGCCGGCGTAGCGGCGGCGGGCTTGGACGAGCGCGGCGTCTCGGCGGTCGGTCTCGCCGAGGACGGTGAGCGCCCGCACCAGCTGCACCCAGCCCCGCGGATTGTCCGGATTGGCCTTCAACTGCGCGGCGAGGCCGTCGACCATCGCCTGGATCTGCGGCGCGCCGACGGCGTCGCCCGAAGAGTCGGCGGCCGCCGTATCCGCCGGCAGCACGCCGGTGCGGACGACCTCGGCGATCTCGCTTTCGAGGGCGGCCCTGCGTGGATCGGCCGGCGCCAGGCTGGCGTCGAGCGCGCGCCAGTCCGCGAGCCCGCCGGCCGTATCGCCGGCGGAGATGCGAGCGCGAGCCAGGGCGTAACGCGCCTCCGGATCGTTCGGCGCGAGAGCCAAGGCGCGGCGGAACGAGGCTTGCGAGTCCTCGGAAACGTCGCCGTTGGCGGCCTCGGCCTGCGCCTCGCCGAGTCCGTCCCAGAGGTCCGCGCGCGCCGGCGCCAGCGTCAAGGCCCGCTGGAGCGCCTGCACCGCTTCCATTGGCTGACCGGAAGCGAGTTCCGCCGCCGCGAGGTTTTGCAGGGGCGCGGGATCCGTGGGCCGCTCGGCGGCGATGGCGCGCAGGATCGCGGCCATCTGCGGCGGCGTCAGGTCGCTCGGATCGGCGTGGCGCCACGCGTCGAGCCGTTTGGCGAACGGCATGTCGGCATAGCCCGGGGCGCCGATGAAGGCGTAGGCGGCCGCCGCCAACAGCGGCAGGCCGGCCGCCAGCGCCAGGACGAGCGCCGGCGAGGCGGCGCGAAACGGCGCCTCGCCGCGGTGCGCCGCCGCGAGCAGGCGGCGTCCGGTCTCGGCGCGGATGCTGCGCCGCTCGCCTTCGGCCAGGAGCCCGCGATCGGCCAGCGCGTCAATGTCGGCCATCTGCCGACGGTAGACGGCGAGGTCCAGCTCCGACCCCGGATTGCGCCGCGCGCCGCGGGCCGCGCGCTGCACCACCAGCGCCGCCGCGCCGGCGGAAACGAGAGCGGCGGCGATCCACAACCCGATCATGGCCGGGCTCCTAGCCGAAAACCCGCCCCGCGGCGAGCGCCCGGGCGCCGCAGGCCCGGCGGTCGGGCAACCGAGCGCAACGGACGGCGTTGTCCCCACAACGACTTGGAGCGACAGGTGATGAAACGGCATGCGATCGCGATCCTTGGGGGTGTGGCGGCGCTGGCGCTGGGTCTCGGCGCGGCGCTGGCCGCGGACCACGAGGCCGGCGTGCCCCTGACCCCGCGGGAGGCTGTCGGCGGCTGGACCGTGGAGAGCGGCGGCCACTCGATCTGCATGATCCGGCTCACCGCCAACTACGGCGCTCGCCCCGACAGCGCCTGCCGCGAGGCGCTGCCGGCCGGCGTCACCGGCTGGAGGGCGACCTCGGACGGCATGGCGCTGGTCGGCGCGGAGGGCCGCGTGCTGCTACCCTTCGACCGATGGAGCAACAGCCTCTTCGTCTCGCTCGGCTCCAGCGGGAGGGACGTGCAGCTGATGCGTGGCCCGCCGGACGTGGTCCCGGGGAGTTCCAGCGCGGGGCTGGCGCCGGGATCGCGGCCGTACGACTGAACCCGGTCCGCTCGGAACGATCACGCAACCGGGCTCGCGGCCGCGGCCGGCGACGTTCGCCGATGCCGGGGCTCGAACGGATGTCGTCCCTTCGTGCGCGGCTGATTGCAGCCCCGCGGCGTGCAAGACCACCCTGGCCGGCCCCGGACTGGAGCCGTATGTTCGGGCCTTTCACATCAGTCCGATTTTCGAGGGGACAGTCATGTTCAGGACCAATCTCGTCGCCGCGCTCGCCGGCGGAACCTTGTCTCTGGCCGCGGCGGCGGCGGCCCAGCAGCCAGCGCCATCCCAGCCGCCCGCGCCGCCGCCCGCCAGCGTCCAGCCGAACGACTATTCCGACAAAGCCAACTGGCTGTGCTGGCCCGGGCGCGACGACGCCTGCGCCAGCGATCTGACGGCCACGGTGGTGAACGCCGACGGCTCGACCTCCATCGAGAGCTTCGAGGCCGACCCCAAGGCGCCGATCGACTGCTTCTACGTCTACCCCACCGTCTCGCACGACCCGGGGATGATCTCGACGATGAAGATCGAGCCGGAGGAGACCAACGTCGTCATTCAGCAGGCCGCGCGGCTGGGGGCGAAGTGCCGCCTCTACGCGCCGATGTACCGCCAGTTCACGCTGACGGCGCTGACCTATTTCATGATGCACCCGACGCCGCCCGCGGCGATGGCGAGCGCGCCGCCGCGCCCGCAGGTGGGCTACAACGACGTCAAGGACGCCTGGAACTACTACCTCACCCATGAAAACCACGGCCGCGGAGTGGTCCTGGTCGGCCATTCGCAGGGCTCGGGGGTGCTGACCCAGCTGATCAAGAACGAGATCGACGGCAAGCCCGTCCAGCGCCAGCTGATCTCGGCCCTGCTGATGGGGACGGCGCTCGCCGTGCCGGACGGCAAGGACGTCGGAGGCGACTTCAAGTCGGTTCCGCTCTGCCGCTCCGACTCCCAGCTGGGCTGCGTGATCGCCTATTCGTCCTTCCGCGAAAGCACCCTGCCGCCGCCAGACAACAGTCGCTTCGGCCGGCCGCGCCGGGAGGCGCCCGGCATGGAGGCCGCCTGCGTCAACCCGGCCAACCTGGCCGGCGGGCCTGGCCCCGCCGAAAGCTACTTCGGCACGCTGATCGCGGTTCCGGACGCGACGAAGTTCGCATGGCTGAAGAACAAGACCATCGACACGCCCTTCGTGTCCGTTCCCGGCCTGCTGACCGCCCAGTGCGTGCACTCCGGCCCGTTCCACGTCCTCGCCATCCACATCAACGCCGATCCGGCCAGTCCGCGGGCGAGCGACATCCCTGGCGATGTCGTGGTCGGCAAGGTCGTGCTCAAGGACTGGGGCCTGCACCTGATCGACGCCAATCTCTTCATGGGCAACCTGGAGGACATCGTCGGCGCCGAGGCCAAGGCTTGGGAGGCGGCGAAGCGGTGAGCTCGGAGCCTGAGCGGGGCCGCTATCCGGGCGAGGCGGCCAGGACGCCCGCCCAGATCGTCTCCATCAGCGCGTCGCCCAGCCGTTCGGCGTCGTAGGGCGCCTTGATCATGCCGGCAAACTGGAGCTGCAGCGCGCCGTGGAGCGCGCTCCAGAACATGTGGCCGATCAGGTCGGCGTCGGCGTCGCGGGGCAGGACGCCGGCTTCTATGAGATCGTGCAGATGGGCCGTCATGGTCGCGCGGGAGCGCTCGCTGGCGGCGACGAGCTCGGGATAGTCGCTTGCGTTGGGCTGCTCGACGTCGAACATCAGCTTGTAGGCCTCGGGATGATCGACGGCGAACCGGACGTAGGCGCGGCTGACGCTGCTGGAGCGTTCGAGACCGCCAGGGCCTTCGCCCGCCCTCGCGGCTTCCAGCGCTTCGGCATGGCGGCGGAAGGCGCGGGCGCGCACGGCGGCCAGGATGGCGCCCTTGTCGGCGAAGTAGCGGTAGGGGGTCATCGGGCTGACGCCGAGTTCGCCGGCCAGCTGGCGCATGGTGACGGCGTCCAGGCCGTGCGCGGCGAACAGCCGCTCGGCGGCGTCGATCAGCCGCTCGCGGAACTCACCGACCGCCTCATCGCTTAGCACACGTGGCAAGCGTCAAATCTCCAGCCCATATTCGCACTTGCCAGACGCTATCGCTTACGTCATAAATTTACAATGTAAGATTTTTGCTCCGCCGCCATCTCGGAGGACGCCATGGACGGCTCCCAGGTCACCAGCCCGTATCTCGCCGGCAACTTCGCCCCGGTCCGCACCGAGGACGACTTCGAGCTGGAGGTGGTGGGCGAAATCCCCGCCGGACTTACCGGCGCGTTCTATCGCAACGGCCCCAACCCGCAGTTCGAGCCCCGCGACGCCTACCACTGGTTCTCCGGCGACGGGATGATCCACGGCTTCTTCGTGGCGGGCGGCAAGGTCCGCTATCGCAACCGCTACGTCCGCACGCCAAAGTGGACCACCGAGCACGACGCCGGCCGCGCGCTCTTCGGAACCTTCGGCAACCCGATGACGACCGACCCGTCGGTGATGGGTCAGGATAGCGGCGTCGCCAACACCAACATCGTGTGGCACGCCGGGCGGCTGCTGGCGCTCGAGGAAGGCCACGCGCCGTTCGAGATGGACCCGCAGACGCTGGAGTCCCGCGGCTATGCGCCGGAGTATCGGGGCAAGGTCACGGCCCATCCGAAGCTCGACCCCGAGACCGGCGAGATGGTGTGGTTCGCCTACTCGGCAGGCGCGGGGCCGCTGAACCCCACCATGTCGTATGGCGTCACCGACGCCGGGGGCCGGGTGACGCGCCGCGACGATTTCGAGGCGCCGTTCACGTCGATGGTGCACGACTTCCTGGTGACGCGGCGCCACGCGCTGTTCCCGATCCTGCCGCTGACCGGCAGCCTCGAGCGGGCCATGCGCGGCGCGCCGCCGCTGGCCTGGGAGCCGGACAAGGGCTCGCATGTCGGGGTGATGGCGCGGGACGCCGGCGTGGAGACCATGCGCTGGTTCACCACCGACCCCTGCTACGTCTTCCACCCGATGAACGCCTGGGAAGACGGCGACAAGATCCACGCCGACGTGATGGAGTACCCGGTCGCGCCGCTGTTTCCGACCGTCGACGGCTCGCCGCCGAAGGACGCCTTCGCCAGGCTGACGCGCTGGACCTTCGATCTGGCCGGCGGTTCGAACACCATCAAGCGCGAACAGATCGACGATCTCGCCGGCGAGTTCCCGCGCTTCGACGAACGCTACGCCGGCCTCGGCTATCGGCACGGGTGGTTCGCCGGCATCACGCGCCAGGTCGATCAGATCCGCTTCGACACCATTTCGCACATCGACCTCGCCTCGGGTCGCCGGGTCGACCACGTATTCGCGGCGGGCGACTCGCCGGGCGAGCCGGTGTTCGTGGCGCGCGCGCCCGGCGCCGCCGAGGGCGACGGCTGGCTGGTGGCCACGGTCTATCGCGGGCCCGAGAACCGCAGCGACTTCGTGGTGTTCGACGCCCAGGACGTCGCC